>JANXCD010000053.1 GCA_025060305.1 Armatimonadota bacterium
GAACTCTGTTGATGACGCTTTCAAAAACTTCAATCTCGCTGGTGTGTTGAAAAACAATTTCGTTACGGTCACTGTTGTCCCTTGCGGGCAACCTATTGGCTCAACGCTTTGCAAAATTCCGCCTTCAATAACGACTTTTGTCCCTTGCTCGGATTTGGGCGTTTTAGTGACGAGTTCAACATGGGCGACGGCTGCAATTGATGGCAGCGCTTCACCCCTAAAGCCCATAGTCGTTATTCGCCACAAATCGTTTGCGTCCCTGATTTTGCTGGTTGCGTGTCGCTGAAATGCCAAAATGGCATCTTCAGAATCCATTCCGCAACCATCATCGGTCACACGAATTAACCTTTTGCCACCATCTTCAATGCGAACGATTATCTTGGTCGCTCCCGCATCAAGGGAGTTCTCAATCAACTCCTTGACGACAGAAGCAGGACGCTCAACGACTTCACCAGCCGCAATTTGAGACGCAACATCAGGAGGCAAAACAACAATTCGTCCCACCTTCCTTCGCCCTCCAATAGAAAATTTTTCACAAATTGTCAAATCAAGTTTCAAACGAGTTTTGAAGAAACAATTTGGCGACCACGATATTGGGGCTCACTAATTTTTCGGCGAACTCCTAATTCTTTTGTTGTCATTCCGACAAAGATAAACCGTTTAGTCATGGTTTCAATCATCATCTTGCTGGTTGATGTCAAAAAGGGATTCAAGAGCCTTTTCCGTCTCAACCATAGTTTGTCGGCTCTCGGAAGTGTTACTTGAAACGGCTTCAACTGGTTTTCCGACTGAAGGTTGAGTTACTTTTGAAGTTAGCACTGGTTTGATTTTCAGTTCAGGCATAGCAAAGACTTCTTGCAAGCATTGTTCAATAGTTTCCCTGTGATTTCTCTGATTGACACAATCCCAAGAGAATGGGTGGTGGAAAATGAGCACAAGTTGATTTTCCTGAAGTTCCGTTGGCTCAGCATCCATCAGGAAGGTGTATTCAGGCATTGAGACCTGTTTCATTTTCTCCAAAAAAATACTCCAGTGTTGACGGATGTAGTCAATGCCTGTTAGGTCACTTTGAATTGGAGCAAAAGTTTCTTGGACGATAGGTTTTGGTATTGATGAAACCATTTTAGCATTTGAAACAACTGGCTCGGAGACAAGGACTTGGGGTTCAAACTCTGTCTTTTCTTCAAAGATTTTTTCTCTCGCCTTCAAGAGCATAGATATGTTGAGCAAACCTATTTCAAGCGCTAACTGTGTGTCATTGGCTGAACGCAAATCACGCTCAAGTTCCCAAGCGGAACGAATAAGGTTCATCAGTTCTCTTTCGCTGAAAAGAGATGCCTGTTCCTGTATGAGTTTCAATCTCTCCTCCGTCTCATCCGCTAAGAGACCGATTTTGAAGTTTAACAATTCACGAAGGTAACTTGCAATGTCGTGAGCAATTTGGTGGAGGTCACGACCAGTTTCAATCGCTTCAGCCACCAAATTCCACAGTGCTGGAATATCAACTTCCCTAAGCGCTGAAATTAACCTTGATAAAAATTCATCATCGGTGATTCCAATTAGTGAGCGGACGAGTTCAACAGTGATTTTGTCATCGGCGAAGTTCATGGCTTGTTCAAGCATCGTCATGGCATCTCGCAGAGCACCTTTGGCAGCCCTTGCAATAAGTGCAACTGCTGCTGGTTCGTATCGTCCTCGCCAACCTTCGCTTTCAAGGACGAAAGAAAGCCTTTGAGTGATTTCTTTGGCAGAAATCGGATGGAAGTCAAACCTCAAGCAACGAGACCTAATAGTTGCTGGGACTTTGTGAGGGTCAGTTGTTGCCAAGACAAAAATGACTTTTGGTGGTGGCTCTTCAAGGGTTTTGAGCAAAGCATTGAAGGCAGCAGTTGAAAGCATGTGAACTTCGTCAATGATGTAGACTTTGTAGCGAAAGGCTGCCGGTAGAAAGGAAACACGCTCAATGATGACTTCTCTAACAGCGTCAACGCCAGTGTAAGATGCAGCGTCAATTTCAACAACATCCATCGCTGAACCTTTGATAATGCTTTGGCAAGGGAAACAAACTCCGCAGGGTTCTGACAAAATTCCTTCTTCGCAATTTAGAGCCATCGCTAAAAGCCTTGCCATTGTGGTTTTGCCAGTCCCTCTTTGTCCGCAAAAGAGGTAGGCATGAGCAATCCTTTTTGAAGCGATTGCATTTTGAATTGCCCTAACCACATGCTTTTGTCCAACCATGTCAGCGAATTTTTTGGGGCGATATTTGCGATATAGAGTTTCGTATGCCATCCACAAGTCCCTCCAACTCTTGCGAGAATTTTTAACCGACAAAGATGATAACAGCATCATTTGAGGAAGGTAAAGGCTGGGCAAAAGATAGTCTGTTCAAAAATTATCGCAAAAATCAGAAGTTCGGAAAATTTCGCCATTTCCTGAAACAACACAATTTCCGTGCAGATAGAATTTCCAACAAAAAGCGTTTGAGTGAAGAGCAAAGGCTTAGTCGCCCAACTCAAATAGGTCTTCAAGGAACTCAAAGAACCGACGCTTCCGGTGCTGCTTTTGCTGTGGATATTGTGGACGAGACTCACGAGTAGGGTAGGGTTGTTGTTGATGGGGTTCTGGACGAGGCGGTGGTGAAGGTGATTGTTCGTAGGCGATAGGTTCGTAGCCTCCCGCTGCCATTACTTCATCGCCGTAGCCTGCTTGGGCATAGTTGATAATCTTGTCAAGTTCACCTCTATCAAGCCAAACGCCTTTGCAGGAAGGGCAGATGTCAATCATCACTCCAAACCGCTCAATTTCTCTCATTGGTGTCCCACAGACAGGACATTGAAGCATTTTTATTCACCTCCATTGCTGTTGTGACCAATTTAAGTTTGTCATATGACGAAAATTCATTGACGAAAAAATGAACGCTCAGGAGTTTGTATCAACCTTTGACAATTAAGACCCTTTGGCTTTAGTCTTTTGTTGTGAATTTCTGGTGAAAGAACTTCCCTCAGTTGGCTGTAAAGTATGCTATATTTTTGCAGGAACAGAGGTTGTGAGGTTAATGCAGGGCTAAAGGAAAGTTTCTTGCATTTCTATCTTTGCTAAGGATTTTAGGGCAGAACTCCCTTTGGTTTCACGAAACAAAGCCTATTTCATAAGTCTTGTGAAGAAAAATTTTCCAGTTTGAGAGGGCGAAGACGATGAAAACGGATCTGCAAAAGAGGCTCATTCGCCAAAGGCGTCAAAACTTTTACGCTTTTTGTATTATCACTTTTCTCAGTGCGCTCATTGGCTGGAACTACTTGGACAATTTGTATGGCTTTTATGCTGGACAGCCTCTAAAGGCTATTTCTGCTTGGCAGTTGCCTTTTCATTCCCTTTTTTATGACCTTTCTTTGCGACTTCGGGGCTTCGTTCAATCTAAACCTACACCAATTTTGCTTTTGCCTGAAAGGGAGAAGGAATGGCGTCAGAATTTGAGCCGATGGTCAAAAGGCGCCTTTTATCACTTGCCTGATATTGTTATCGTTGCTATTGACGATCAAACTGTCCGTTCTCTCAAGGAAGAGAACATTCCTTATCCTCCGATGCCTCGCTCCATTTATAGTGAACTTTTGCGAAGGTTAAAACGAGCAGGTGCTAAAGTTGTAGCCTTTGACTTGCATATGAATTTGCCCAGCCCTTTTGGCGAAAGGGACGACCAAGAATTTGAAGCAGCGCTAAGCGAGGCTGAAAATGTTGTTTTGGCTTGTCGCCTTTTTCCTGAAAGGGTGAGTGGTGGGTTCGTCGTCACTTATGAAGGTCCGCATCAACCCTTTGCGGAAAAGGCAAGGGCTGTCGGTTTGATTGAAATGACCATAGATGCTTGGGACAGGTCAATTAGAGCGGCAACAGTTGCTGTGCCCTACCGAGATGAATGGTTGCCATCATTGGCAACGATGGCAGCGGCTTTGTGGTTGGGCAAAAGCGAAAAGGAATTGGAGCGAGAACTGCGAAATGGCGAATTCAATGGTGTCCCTTTGCCGTTGGTTTTTTACCGCATTGGTGCAGAAGAAAATTTTGAGGGTTTGACTTTCACCTCTTTACTTTTGAATTTTGCTGGACCTGAAAAAGCATTCCGTCATATCCCCATGGAAACGGTTCTCTTTCCTGAACGCAACAATTTGACAGAGTCAGAATTGAGACAGATTTTTGAGGGCAAATTGGTTTTCGTAGGCGACACTTCTGAGTTGGGCAAAGACATCTTCTTGACGCCCGTCTCCGTTGGTTTCCCTGGTGTTGAAGTTCATGCCACTTTGGCTCAGATGCTTCTTTCAGGTAAGTTTTTGGAATTGATACCTAAGTTATGGTCGCAAGGACTGTTATTCCTTTTTGTGACTTTAGTGACGGCTTTGGTCTTTGGATTGCGACCTTTAAGGGCTTCGCTTTTTGTCTTGATTTTGGCTGCTATCCTTTTGTTTTCAGCAATTAATTCTTTGGACAATTATCGGCTTATCTTGCCGATTGCACCCATTTATCTTTCAATGTTCGTAGCCTTCGTCTTATCAACAACCTATTTGCAATTTGCCGTTGAGCGACATGCAAGGCACATCCGACAACGCTTTGGGCGCTTCATGGCTCCTTCAGTTTTAGAAACACTCATAGTTGCTTCTGAAGAGGAGTTAACATCACCAAGGAGAGTTAAGGCAACAGTTTTGTTCACAGATTTGAGAGGTTTCACAACTATCTCTGAAGAGCGACCGCCAGAGGAAGTGGCAGCAATACTTAATGAACACTTTGAGATCATGACAGAAATCATTGACCGCTACCAAGGGACAGTAAGCAAATTTATCGGTGATGCAATTATGGCACTTTTCGGGCTTCCTATCCCTCAACCTGACCATGCCGCCCGTGCCATTTATTGTGCGGTAGAAATGCAAAAAGCGATGGATGAGTTCAGACAAAAACTTTTGGAAAGAGGCTTTCCCGATTTGTTTATGCGAATAGGCATCCACACAGGTGAAATGGTTTTCGGAGCAATTGGCTCAAAAAGACAATCGGACTTGACCGTCATAGGTGATACAGTGAATGTGGCGTCAAGACTTGAAGGTATGAATAAGGAGTTTGGAAGCAGAATTCTCGTCAGCGAAACAACCTATGAAGAAGCGAAAGCAAGAGGAATAGAGATCGTCGCTGAAGCCATTGGTGAAGTTAATGTGCGGGGTCGTGCACGACCATCAAGAGTTTACAAGATTTTGGGCGTTGACAATCTTTTGCTACCCGAAGCGAAAATCGCTGCAACAAGTCACACTACCTGATAATTACTGCGCTATAATTCGTCGCACATGAAAAATGCGTAAAAAAAACAAATACTATCTTTTCGTCAACGACTATAGGCTAAAGCCCATAGCATGGTGATGAAAAAGCGTTCACCAAAAGCGCTTGAATTAAAGAGCGAAACCAAAATTAAGGAGGTGGCGTTTATGAGATTAATATGGTCATTGGTGCTTTTGTTGTTTTCAGTTAGCATCATTTGTGCGCAACAGGCTCGCATTTCTTCTATCGTGCGAGTGGTTGAATATCAGCGTGCTGGAACGACTCAGTGGCTTACCAGCAAAATTGGCACAGCCTTAGAAAACGGCGATAAAGTTCGCACAGGCAAGCGTTCTTATGCCGAGGTAACTTTCGCTGATAAAAGCATAGTCAAACTTAACGAGCGCAGCGAGTTGACTATCGCTTCTGCTGCTGAAGGTAAACAAGAAATGGAGTTGAACCAAGGGAGTTTGTGGGCGAGGTTTGTTAAAGGCTCACAAGCAACTATTCGGGCTAAAACAACAGTTGCTGCCGTTCGTGGGACAGAAATAGTTGTCGCTATTTTGCCTGATGGTAGTGTGCTGATTCGTGTTTTGGAAGGTGAATTGCTCATTATCTTGCCAACAGGACAAACAATAACGCTTGTGGCTGGTCAAGAAGTTATCACCCCTCCTGACCCAACAGCAACCCCGCCTATCCCATCACCTGCCCCATCGCCTCAGTATGGCAGCGACCCAACTATAAGTGATGCTACCTTTGTTGAAATGACAGTGCCTGAAGGAGTGATTTATGTTACACCTGGCGCCCAAGATTTTAACGAACTGATACGAACTGACCCTGCTCAATATGCAACGAACCCAACGGTTTCACCAGAAGTTCTTGGTGGTATTGTGCAGCCAATAGAGCAACCTACGACAGGCGGACTTGAAGTTATCGTTCGCAGCCGTCAATTTATGATGGAAGCAACAGGTTTGGCTCTAAGAAACGACCGTAGACCACGAACCTTTTATGGTCTGCGCTTGCGTCCAACTGGGACTGTCGGACCGCTATTTTTCGCTGCTGCATGGCAACCTGTGAATATCGCAGGGACAACAAGAAGTCGCTGGACGGAAACCTATATTGCTTACAAAGCCCCACGAATAGGGACTTTCCGTTTAGGTCGGCAATGGATAACTCAAAGTCCCATTACAGCGACCTTAGTTGGAAAATTGCTCATAAGCGACATCGTTGATGGCATTTCATGGCGAAACACTTTTGGAAAAACTCAAGTAACTGCCGCTTACCTTTATGATGGTCAACCTGATTTGAACAAGTTTTTTGGTCGCCCTCCCGGTGGACGAAGGCAAGGTTTTTACTTGCGATTAGCACAGCCAATCTTTGGCGGTGTCGTTGGAGTTAGCACAATGAAAGTTCGTGGCGGAACCACAGGTTATGCTCTTGATTTCTCTCAGCCTGTTATTCCGAACCAGTTGGACTTTTACGGCGAAATTGGGCGCAACAGTTTGCAACGCAGCAACTTTTACACCTTCGGACTTTACTTTCCAGGCTTGTATCAGCGTTTTGGCACTGACTTGTTCATAGAATACACGAAAGCACCTCGCAACCTTCCCGACTTTTTCTCTTTGAGATTATTCCAGACGATTTTCCCTAACATGAAATTAGCAATCGTTGGAACGCATCGTGGCGATGAAGCAGTAGGCGGTAGCGGAATTGACTGGACAATTGGTTTGATTTATTCAACATTGTTCACAATTAGGTAATCCAAAGGATAGCAGGTTGTGGAGTATCAGAAATTTGGTGGGCTATCAGGCGGTGTCATCAATTGCTGTGGCAAGACAAAAAGTTCACCCAAATCCGTCAATGGCACTGAAACAGAAATGTTCCTGTTGTAACCACGATATTCTGGTGACGAAACGGTTAAGGTTTGTCCACCCTCTGGAACATTGGTGACAGCAAAAGTCCCGTCGTTACCTGAAGTCCCTTGTCGGTCATGAATTTGTATTGTGACACCCGTTGCTGGTTGACCTGTTCTGATATTCGTTACGCGTCCTATGACGCTTGCAAGCCTTGTCAAGCCAAGTTCAATAATCACCCTTGTTGTTTGATTTGCTACAACACTTGTTTCAGCAGAACCTGTAGCACGATGAGTGCCATATCGGTCTTCGGCGGTTGCACTTACCGTTTTGAATCCTATCGGGACATCAGTGAAGGTTAAGCGAATTTCGCCACCTTCAGTTGAAGGGCGTTCAGCAACTTGCTCAAGGGGTTGAGTTAAGCCTTGTCCGCTCACTTGAACTCTCACCCTTTGAGTTTCAGGTGGTATAACCCTTTTTGATGGAAAGTTAACGATGACCGAAAGCGAACCTGTTAGTGCTTTTTGCCCTGAACCTCCACACCCATTCAAAACGACTAATGCCAGAAGCCATAAACATCGTCTCATCTCATTTCACCTCTATTTGATTTCTCATCCAAACCAACTCTTTTGTTCAATTCAAGTGCAAGAAACTATAACACAAATGACGACTCAAAGACATGATGCAAAGTGTATGGCTCAAAATTTTCTGAAGGTGAGGAGAATGGATTGGAAACTTAAGACGAAAAGCGGAAACGAAACGAAAAAATTGGCAATGGATTTAGCGAAGATGCTTTCAGGTGGCGAAGTCATCTGCCTTTCAGGTGAACTTGGAAGTGGCAAAACAACTTTCGTTCAAGGTCTCGCAGAAGGTTTGGGCATAACGATGCCAATCATAAGTCCAACTTTCACCATCGTCCGTGAGTATATTGGTCGGCTTCTACTTTTCCATGTTGACGCTTACCGATTGAGCAATTTAAGTGCCAAAGATATTCAAAGGCAAATCGGGCTTTTGGACTACATGGAGCGGGGAGGTGTCGTAGTGATTGAATGGGCTGACCTAATTTCTGATGCTTTGCCACCTGAAAGGCTTGAGATAATTTTTGAGCACACCAAAGACGGCAGAATACTAAATTTCGTGCCAAGAGGCGAATTTTACAAACGCTTGGTTGGTGAACTGTTTCGGAAGGGAGATGAGAAAAAATGACAATTTTGGCGCTGGAAACTTCCCTTGAGATTGTAAGTTGCGCTGTTTGGGACAGTGAGCGAAAAATTTTGAGAAGCGAATTGAAAGCCTATGCCTACCAAACTCTTGCTCAAAAGTTGCCAGTTTTAGTCAAAAGCACACTTGAGAGCGCAGAAGTGACTTTGAAAGAAGCAGATTTGATCGCTATTTCGCTTGGACCTGGTTCTTTTACCAGCGTGAGAGTTGGTTTAGCCTTTGCGAAGGGATTGGCAATGGCTTTGGACAAGCCAATAATTGGCGTTTCGGCATTGGAGGCTTTGGCACTTATGGCGAACGCAGATGAAAAGAGCCTGATTGTAGCACTTTACCCTTCACGACCCTCTCGTCCAACGGAAGTTTACGCTGCTTTCTTCAAAGTATGTAATAACTCGTTGGTTCAAGAAGGCAGCCAATTTGCTTGCGATTTTTCGCTTTTGCTAATTCAACTTTGTGAGCGGAATGAGGAACGAATAGTTCTCGTCGGCACTTTGCCTCATGGTGCAAAGAATGTTTTGGCTGGTTGGAGTGATAAAGAGAAGTTGCTCCTGCCTTTGACGCCTCAGTTGCCGTCGGCATCAGCCCTCGCACAAAGGGCGTGGCAAATTTGGCTTGAAAGGCAAAAATCTGATGACCCAGTAATTTTATCGCCAGTTTATGTGCTTCCTTCAAGCGCCGAAAATCGTTTCGGTATCACTGTTTCTGTTCGTCAAGAATTTGACTCTTAACTTTCGGCTCAAAAAGTTTGATGTTTGAAGGATTTACTTTTGTCGTGCCAATTCAAACCTGATTGAAGCCATAGATTTGATTGAAATGGCTGATTGGTTACCTAGTGAAAGGGTTTTTGCTGCAATAGAACATCAACAGCCAGACAGGACGCCAACTTTCGGAATTGGAGTCATTTCCCTTTCCTAACCACGATTGCATGAATTACTATCAATTGTCAATGCTTTGTCAACGCTGCGAGCGATATGGATTTGTTTCAACCAGATGTGCCGCTAAAGAGCATCTTCACAATGTATGAATCAGCACCTTGAAAAACTCATTTGTCATCTTCAGGTGCAAATCGCCAATGACCACCGAAGCGCTTGCAACGAACTTGCGACCAAATGCACCACTTGACATGTCCGTCAACAAAAGCAATGAAACTGCCATTTAGGTGTCTTGTTGCCTTTTCGGCTTTCGGATCAGTTTCGTCAGGTGGCGGAAACTTTTCAGCGAAGGCTATCCTTTGAACTAAGCCTGAGCGAGAGAGACCCCAAACTGTGCCGATGCCGAAAGGCGTAAACCAAGCGACTTCGCTGTCAGCGATTAGTCCAAATTCGGACGGAAAGCGATGTGCAGCGAGCGAAATGTAGTTGCCGAAGTTGTTTGACACTGCTTCGTTGTAGCCGTAACTGACGAAAACATCCCATTCGGGTTTGTCTACCGCCGAGCCATATCCACGAAAACCGCAGGGTGCAAGCCAAGGTCCATCACTTCCAAGAACTCCCCAACTCCCAGCCCAAAGAGGCCAACTCCAATCCCTGCGAGTTGATGGACAAACGAACACTTGGCGATTTTTAATGTAGCCTTCAATTTGCGCAGTCCAAGGTGGGATAAGCAAGATAGGCCAACTACCTGTTGGACTGACACCTGCACCGCCTGGATGTCCCGTCAAATCAGTTGGGCGATAGGGCAATGTATCATCATGGTCGTTAGCATAAAGGGAAAAAGCCTTGTCAATTTGGTTAAGGTTTGAGATGCATTGTATTTGCCTTCCCTTCTCCCTGACAGCAGCAAAGACGGGAAATAATAATCCAACGAGAACAGCGATGACAGCCACTATGACCAACAACTCAATCAAAGAGAACCCCAAATTTCGCATTGCCTTTTCCCTCCAAGAAAAAACAAGACTTCAACCATTGTGCATTATAATGCTGACGAAAGAATTTTTCGCACCTTATGAAGCCAAAAGGATTTAGGTCACCATTCTAAAGTTACCTGAAAAAAATTTTTTGCCCTGATACTTTAGGTCAATGTCTGATACCAGTTTGGCTTTCAAGCAAATTGACAGTAAAGAGCAAGGCATCAAGCGAAACCTTATGCTACAATTTGCCTTGTGTCACAAAAACACAATTACTTCAGCATACCTTTTGGTGGAGGTGCATAAAGATGGGGAAGAAGCCAGTTACAACTTCTGAAGCGCCAATTCCAAAAGCGCCTTACTCTCAAGCCATCGTTGCCAACGGTTTCGTTTTCGTGTCAGGTCAAGCCGCTATTGACCCCAAAACTGGCGAGCCCAAACACGGCTCTTTTGAAGACGAACTGAGACTCAC
>JANXCD010000054.1 GCA_025060305.1 Armatimonadota bacterium
CCACCAACCTTATAGGCGCTGCTAAAATTTCGCTGCCAAGAGTTGTGACGCTTGAAGGCAAGGGCGAATTTAGGAATCGGTAAGTTCTGCCCCAAACGCTGACACTCAATTCGTTTTTGTTAATCTGTGCCTTCACAGGTGTCCAAGGCTCAGGCACGCTCGCCATCGCTACATACCCCCAAAGAAAAATTGTCGTCAAGGTCAACCACTGCCAAATCATTTCAAATCACCGCCTGAAAATTGTATTGCGTTTGGTTTTCTTTCCCTCAAGTTCAGTAGAAGGCTGAAAGTCGTCTTGGAAAATTTTCGCTAATGAATTTGGCGCTTAGACTTTTAACCATAAACCTTCGGCTAAATCCATGAGCATAGATAAAGACGCATTAGCAGGTTTTGATGAAAGAGCCAATCAAACTTCAACGATGTGGAAACCAATGATAGAGCATCAGGTAAATCAAGACACCTGTTGCGGAAACATAAAGCCAAATTGGAAGTGTCCAACGGGCGATAAGACGATGCCGATGAAATTCATTGCGCAAAGCTCTGTAAAGAGTAATCAGCGCCATGGGAACTACGACTGCCGCTAAAACTGTGTGAGAAATCAAAACAGCGAAATAGAAGTAGCGAACCCAACCAATGCCAGTAAATTTGGTCGCTCCTACTTGAGCGTGATAAATCAAGTAACTGACCAAGAATAAGGTTGACGATGCCATCGCTGCCAACATGCAAGCACGATGAGCAGATACTTTTCTTTTCAGGATAAAGGCGTAACCTAAAATTAGCAAAAAAGCACTTGTCCCATTCAAGATGGCGTTAATCGTCGGCAAATCACGAACATCAAGCATTTAACTCTCACCTCTGCGAAATTTTACAAAAACACATGCATTTTCCCTACCGAGTTTGTCTGGGAAAGGAAGATGCAAGTTTTTGTATATAAACCCAAGTTGCTACCTTGTTTTGAAGGCATAAAATTGCCTCCGAGAGCAACCTAAAATCCCACTCTCGGAAATGACAAAAATGATAAACAAAGAGATTGGTAAGGACGAAATCCTCGTCACCTTTTGCATTATTGATAGTATCATCAAAGCCTTAGGAATGCAAGGCGATATTATCAGCGATTGGTTGATCGTGGGAAGGCAAAGAAGGTAGCGATAGTTGCATGCATCAGGAAGGTTTTGGTTACTTTTGTGATAGTTCATTCAAGGTAGGTGATGTAAAGGGTGATTTCAAACATCAGGTTAACCATCAAAACAGTTGCTGCAAATTTTCTCCCAATCAAATTGTCGCCTTCAAATTCTTTGCCTCTTTCTTAGAACAAGTTTGAAGATGCCATCGCTGCCAACATGCAAGCACGAACTTAGCAAAAAAGCACTTGTCCCATGTCAAAATGATAGAAGTTTCGTGAAATAGCGAAGATGAAGTGGAGTTCAAATTTTTGCAAGGAGGTGAATGGCTTCAAAGATCAAAGCCTGATGATATGAAAGAGTGGCAAGTTAAACTCCAAAGAGCGCCTGTTGAGGAAACCGAAGGTGTAACTGTTAAGGCGGCAATTATAGGTTTTTTGCTCGTCGTTGGCATTTCTGTTGCTGGATGCTATTCTGCTTTTTTGCGTTATGACCTGATTGGGACTGGTCATTTACCTCGGTGTGCGCTTTTTCCGATAATGCTTTTTGCTTTAGTCAACCCTTTTTGGCGTTGGCTTTTCGGCAAAACTCTTTTCAGTCGTAGCGATTTGCTTTTCATCTATTGCATAGTCCTCATTATGACTGGCATACCAGGGCAGCAGTTTTCCAATTACCTCTACTTGGGTTTAGTTGCGCCAGTTTACTATTCAAGTCCGAGAAACATGCCAGCCTTGCTTCAATATGAAGGCTTAAATTGGCTGCAATACATACCAGATTGGGCTGTGCCATCAAAAGACCCAAGAAGTGGAGTGATTGCTTGGGTCTTTGAAGGTTTGCCAGAGGGTGCAAAAATCCCTTGGCAACCTTGGGTTCTGCCATTGGCTTTTTGGACATTTTTTTACTTCGCCCTCTTCACCTCCCACATCCTCATAGCATCCCTTTTGCGCAAGCAATGGGTTGAACACGAGAAACTTTCTTTCCCGTTGGCTCAAGTTCCCGTTGAAGTTGCTGATGAACGACGCTTGATAGCGATGGGGCGAAATTTGCTTTTTTGGTTTGGCTTCATTATACCTGTCTTTGTTTACACCTTCCGAGCCTTGCATATCTACTTTCCTCACTTTCCAAACATCAACATCTACCCTAACTGGGGTGCAATTTTTCAGGGGCGTCCTTGGGATGTGATTAACTACACGCCTTTTAACATCTACTTTGACATGATTGGAGTGACTTACCTTATTCCTTCCGATGTCGGTTTCAGTTTTTGGTTCTTTTCCTTCCTTTTTCGTCGGGTGCAAATGGTTATTCGCTCCGCAATGGGACTAACAGACCATCAACAACCTTTGGAGATGCAGACTATTGGTGGCTTGTTCGCTCTCTTTGCCTTGCAAATGTGGGTTGCACGCCTTTACTTCAAAGAGGTTTTCGCCCAAGCGTGGCAAGGAATTAATCACGACCCTAATGCCGCGCCCTTGCCTTACCGAAATCTTCTCCTTTGGCTTTTGTTTTGCCTTGTCTTTCTGATTGTGTGGACGAAAGGTTTCAGTGTTGCAGTTCATTGGGCTATTGCCTTGTTCGTTATTCACTACATCTGGCGAATTATGACTGCTCGCATAATCACGGAGGCAGGCTTGTTCGTCTTCTGGACGCCGTTCCCAGTTAACTTCCTTTTGCGTTTCTTCGGTCGTGATTTGATTGGAACGACGAGCATATCAGGGCTAACAATGGTCAACTCAAAATTCACTGACTCTGCTACTTGTTTACTTCCTCAAGCCCTTCAAGCACTCAAAATTGCTCAATCGGAAAGTTTGAACCAGCGACAAGTTTTCAAATTAATGATTGCTTCAACAGTCTTGTCAATGTTAGTTTGCCATCCAACCAGTTTGCGAATTCTATACACAACGACAGTCACTAAAATGGGATGGTGGACGAGGGGTTACCCATATTGGTTGGCTAATGATTTCCTCACTCGTTTGGCTCAAGATTTGAGGATGCCAACATGGCATTACATTGCACTACTTGCAGGAGCAGTTAGCACATTCTTTCTCGCATGGACTCGTTGGCAACTTTTCTGGTGGCCTTTTCACCCTCTTGGTTTCGTAGCAGCAAATGCCGTTCCTTGGTTTGGCGATCGTTACGGTTTCAGCATGTTACTCGGTTGGCTGGCAAAAGCCTTAGTTATGTGGTTTGGAGGGATAAGGCTCTGGCACTTTTTCAGACCGTTTGCAATTGGAATGATTCTCGGTAACACTTTCATTCTCTTCACCCTAATCATCATCCACTTTTTCTTTCCAACGAACGAGGTCGTAGTAATAGAATGAGCGCTCCTTGATGTTGCAGGTTCTGACCTGTCACAAAAAAATTTTCAGCAACAAAAACGAGAAACGCTCTCTGCTGCAAAAGTTTTTGAGTGAATGCTTTTTCAAAAACCACACTATGGGCTTTAGCCGATGATTACTGACGAAAGGTTAGGGCGGGCGAAACCTTCCTGAAATTTATGTGGAGCAAGCAACTAAACCCCAAAACCCAAAAGCACTACCCTTAACTTGCAAAGCAAAATCTTTGCCTCACAAAAGGCTTTCGGGAAATCCTTTGAACCTTAATTCAAGGATGCTTATGTTTCACCACTTTTGTTGGGTCGCCGAAGTATCGGCTTAAAATTTCACGCAACTTCAAGCGAGCCCTGAGCAACCTGACTTTAACATTGCCTTCGCTTATGCCTAAAATTTCCGCCACTTCCTTCGTTGACAAACCATCAACATCCCTCAGCAGGAAAACTGCTCGGTAACTTTCGGGCAAATTTTGAATTGCTTCATCCAAGATGCGACGAAGTTCTTTTTGCTCGGCTAATTCCGCTGGGTCACGCCATTCCGCTATAAACTCAGGATGAGGTAATGGTTCATCTTCTTCCTCTATCCGCTCAGATGTCAACTCTTCAAAGGAAATGGTGTCGCTGCGACGCTGGCGCAAGAGGCGGAAGGCATTATGCATGGCTATTCGGTAGAGCCAAGTCCCAAAGGCTGCATCGCCACGAAAATCTTTCAAATGCTCAAGAGCACTTAGCAGCGTATCCTGCAAAACATCTTCAGCGTCCTCTCGGCTTCCTGTAATGCGCAAAGCGAGATTGTAGAGCCTTCGTTCATGTGGCTCTACCAGTTTCACAAAGGCGTTGTAATCGCCTTGCTTTGCCTGTTCTAAAAGGTTTTGCTCATTCATGCCTAGTTCTCCCTTGCTTTATTTCTTCGGCTGTGGTAAATTTTGTCGTGCCTTAAATCATTTGAAAGTCTTTGAGCGAGTTAAAATTGACAACTCACTTCTTTCCGAAAGTATGAAATTCTAAAGCGAAGGGGTGAAAGCAGATGACATTTCTTGGTTACTTAGCAGCGGTTCTCAACCTCATTTTCGCTGTTGGTTTAATTTTGGCAATGGTTTTGCATATCACTGAGCAAGAAACCAGCGGTGGAGGCGGTTGGGGAATTGTAGGTGGTCGCCATATCCTTTCCTCTCAATCGGGGATGGCAACTTTCATTGACAGAGTTATTTCCTGGATCGCTGCTGGATGGCTAATAACCGCTTTCCTGATTGCTCTTTTCTTCCGACAATCATAATGTCGCTTGCAATTGAACATTTTCAAAGTTTCATCAGAGGCTTTGGATGAATTTCTTCAAATCAGAGGTGAAAAGTGATGCAAGGCGGGATTTTACTGCAGTGGTTGGGACATGCTTGCTTTCTGTTAAAACTTCTCGCAAGTGGCTTCGCAATCGTCATTGACCCATTCCCTGCCGAGCATGTAGGCTACAAGCCAATCAATGTCAAAGCCGATTTAGTTCTCATAACCCACGGTCACTTTGACCACAACTACATCCAAGCAGTTCAAGGCAAACCGAAAGTGATTGACAAACCTGGCGAGCACAAAGTCGGCAAAATTCGCATCATTGGCTACAAAACTTCCCATGGTGAAGGTCGTGGTGAGAACATTGTCTTCATTGTTGAAGCCGGAAACTTGAGGATTGCTCACTGTGGTGATTTGGGAGTTTTACCGAGCGAAGAAGATGTCAAGTCAGTTGGACGAATTGATGTTGCACTTGTGCCTGTTGGAGGATTTTTTACCATTGACGCAAATCAGGCTTGGCAATTGGTTCAGATGGCGAAACCGAAAGTCGTTATCCCAATGCACTACCGTCACTCACAAAGCAAAATCACCCAAATTGCACCTGTTGACGATTTCTTGAAAGGCAAGAAAAATGTCAAGCGCATCAAAGGCAATAGTGTCATGCTCAGCAAAGACAAGTTGCCTAAGGATATGGAGATTTGGGTGCTTGAAGCGCCATAAAAACCCTTTCAAAATTTTGAGTAGGCATTTGATGACATTCCTGAAAAGCAATTTATGGACTTATTCTCATTTCGTTGAAAAAACAACGGTCAACAAAACAAAAGAGAAGCTACAAGGTGAAATTCTTATGAGCAAAGTTAAACGCATTCTGGCAACTGATTGCGGAAGCACAACAACGAAAGCAATTTTAATTGAACAAACCAGCGAAGGCTACAGGCTAATCACTCGTGGCGAAGCGCCAACTACTGTTGAAGCGCCCTTTGACGATGTTACCATTGGCGTTATCAATGCTCTGCGGGAACTTGAAGAAGTAACAGGTCGCATCTTACTTACTGACAACAAAGTCTTTGTTCGCCAGCCCCTAAAACCCAGTCACCAGTCCCTAAACGACATCGGCTCTGATCTTTATGTCTCAACATCAAGTGCAGGTGGCGGGTTGCAAATGATGGTCATGGGAGTTGTCAAAACGATGACTGCTGAGAGTGCTCAAAGGGCTGCATTAGGCGCTGGTGCAATTGTTATGGATGTCATCGCTATTGACGATGGTCGCAAAGATTACGAGCGAATTCAACGAATCCGAAGTTTGCGACCTGACATGGTCTTGCTGGCAGGAGGAACTGATGGCGGAACTATATTCCATGTCGTTGAACTTGCGGAATTGCTTGTCGCTGCCGACCCGAAACCTCGTTTGGGCATCGGTTTCCGTTTGCCTGTCATTTACGCTGGCAACAAAGATGCCCGTGAAGAAATCCGCAAATTGCTTGCCGACCGATTTGACTTGAGAATCGTTGACAATATCCGACCGACCCTTGAAACCGAAAACCTTCATCCTGCCCGTGAAGCCATTCACGAGTTGTTTTTGGAGCATGTGATGCAGCAAGCACCAGGTTACAACAAACTGACAAGTTGGGTCTCTGCACCTATCATGCCGACACCAATGGCTGTTGGTAAACTCGTTGAAGAAGTTGCAAGGCAATACGAGTTGAATGTCCTCGCCGTTGACATTGGTGGGGCGACGACCGATGTTTTCAGTGTTTTCAACGGTGTTTTCAACCGAACAGTCTCGGCAAACTTAGGCATGAGTTACAGCATCGGAAATGTTTTGGCGGAAGCAGGTGTGGAAAACATTTTGCGCTGGGTTCCCTTTGAAGTTGATGAAACTGAACTTCGCAACAGGTTGCGCAACAAGATGATTCGCCCAACAACTATCCCCCAAACTATTGAAGATTTGCTCATTGAGCAAGCAGTCGCTCGTGAAGCCTTGAGGCTTTCCTTAGAGCACCACAAGCAACTTGCAGTAACCCTTCGTGGCGTTCATGTCCAAAGAACTATTGGCGAAATTTTGACTGCTGATGTCTCTGGTCAAACTATCGTTGACATGATGGCTTTGGATTTGGTCGTCGGAAGTGGCGGAGTTTTGTCCCATGCGCCGAGAAGGTCACAGGCTGCGCTGATGTTACTTGATGCTTGGCAACCTGAAGGCTTCACCCAATTGACTGTTGACAGCATCTTCATGATGCCCCACTTGGGAGTTTTGTCTACTGTCCATCCTGAAGCAGCGATGGAAGTTTTCTGGCGAGATTGTTTGGTTAGGCTAGGCTGGGCTTTAGCGCCGAAAGGAGTGACAAGAGAAGGAGAAATCATAGGGAATTTGAGCATCAGTGGTGTTCGCTTCAACATCATCAACGAACCCGTTCGTTTTGGCGAATTGAAACTTTACCCGATTGACGAAAAAGAAACCGTGAAAGTTCGTTTCCAACCTGTTCGTGGCTTTGATGCAGGTGAAGGTAGCGGCAAACCAGTTGAAAGAGAAATTTCTGGCGGTGTAGTGGGTTTCATCGTTGACGCAAGAGGTCGCCCACTAAGGCTGCCGAAAGAAGCAGGCTTGAGGTTCAACAAGTTGCTTGAGTGGTTAAAAGCCTTGAAGGCTTTGCCACCCAATTTTTTGTGAAACTGCGCTTTCACCAAAGTTGAGAAAAGGCACAACAACACCTTTGCCCAATATCAAAGCAAAAGTCAAAACTGAAACTTCATCATGCCACCAAACTACGGTAACATTGAGATTCGCTATCAATCAAGCCAACTTGAATGTAAAGCCCAACTTTTGACCTTTGGTTTTTCTGAAGCACAGAAAAGGTCGGTCAATCTCGTAATCGCCATTAAGAGACCAAGCGAAAACGCCCATGGTCAAAAAGGCTTCCTTGCCCAAAATATCAGTTGAAGACGAACTGCTCGGCGTAAGCCTTTGAGGGTTGCAAACTAAAGGCAAAACAAACTGCAAATGTTAAGAACATTTTCATGTTTGCCATAGAATTGTTTTGCACAAATGATCTCCTCAAAGAAGACGAAACCACTGTTTTAGTTTATGACCAAATAATCATGCACGATAGACTAAAGCATACAACATGGTTGCAAGAAAGCATTAACCAAAAATTTGAAACAAAGAAGGGATTGCAATTATCGGAAGATTTGCGCTGTCTCTTTCGCCTTATTTCGTAAAGCAGTAATTTCTTTTAAGATGGTTTCTTGCGTGGATTTTGATGAGCGTCATAATAAAACAGCAGGAGGTGAAAGGGCGCATTTTCTCTTGTTTGCTCTGATAGTCACTTGCGCCTATTTTCTATGGGCAAGATGAAACGAAGGATGTTTTTGAAATTGTTTGGACTGACAAGTAGCGCTGTATTGGCGACTGGCTTACAAAAACCTTGTCAATTTGGTGGCTGGGTGAAGATGAAAGTGAAAGGGACAGGCTTTTTCCGAACAGAGAAAATTGATGGTGTTTGGTGGTTTGTTGATCCTGATGGGCATTTGTTCATTTCAAAGGGCGTCAACCATGTGAGTTTTCAAGGCGACTATTGTCCAGCCCTCGGTTACTCACCCTATCACCGAAATGTGCAGGCAAAATATGGAAGCGAAGAAAAATGGGCAGAAGCAACGAAAAAACGGTTACAATCTTGGGGCTTCAACACTATCGGGGCTTGGTCATCTTCTTCTTTGTTTCGGTTGATGCCTTACACGGTCATTTTGAACATGGGTGCAAAGGCTGGTGCAAATTGGCTGAAGGGAACTTTCCCTGATGTCTTTTCACCAAAATTCCGACAAGTTTTGGATGATGTTGCTGCAAAAGAATGTTCCCACCGCAAAAATGACCCATTGCTCGTCGGTTACTTCACTGACAATGAATTGCGTTGGGGACCTGACTGGCGCTCAACTCGTCACTTACTTGACGACTATTTGCTCTCTTTCACTTCGGATGATCCAGGCAAAAAGGAACTGTTGGAATTTTTCCGAAAGCGCTACCAAAGTGTTGAAGAGTTCAGTAAGGCATGGGGATTGAACTTATCCAACTGGGAAGAATTGCTTCACTTGAGAGAATTGCCACCAGCACCGACGGAAACGGCAGAAAAGCAAAGGCTTAGCGATAGGGTTGACTTTTTGCGAATTGTTGCTCGTGAGTATTTTCGTGCTTGCTATAATGCTATCCGCAAGCATGACCCAAATCATTTGATTTTAGGCGTTAGGTTCGCTGGCTATGCTCCCCGCTCAGTCGTTGAAGCGATGGAACAATTCGTTGATGTTGTCTCTTTCAACACCTACGCTTTTGAACCACCAATCAAAGTCTTGAAAGATTTGCACCAAATTACAGGCAAACCAGTGATGATAACCGAGTTTTCTTTCAAAGCCATGGATAGCGGACTTCCTAACACAAGAGGTGCTGGTCAACCTGTCTCAACACAAAAGGACCGTGCCGATAACTTTGAACGGTTCGTTACGGCTCTAATGAAATTGCCCTATTGCATCGGATACCATTGGTTTCAATGGAGTGACCAACCTGCACAAGGTCGTTTTGATGGCGAAAATAGCAACTATGGACTTGTCAAAGAAAACGATGATACTTGGGAGTTGCTCACACAAAGTATGAAAGAAGTTAATGGAAAAGTTGAGAGGATACATGCAAGCAAGGAATGATTCCCTTGCATTTTGAATTTTTCAGAGGCTAAAATTTCTTGCGATGATTTTATTCTAACTTGGGAGGTGCTTTTTGATGGAACAATTGATTTGCGAGTTGCTTGCCTATTGTATGAACAACCCCTCCTTCGGAGGAGTAGTCATGTGGGTGGCTTTCGTGACTATTGTTGTCTGGTCTCCTTATTTGCTTCCGCAAAGACTTCAAGGACTTGCAATGCATATGTTCGGATATGGTATGTTCGGAGTTTTCGCCGAGAGGCTCGTTCATTTGAGCACTAACAGTTTTGTTTCTGTTCCTTTGCTTGAACTGATAGCCTTATGTTTGACCGCACTCATCCTTTGGATTGAAACAACGAAGCGGAAACTTGAAAGAGCGAAGAAATTATACAATTGGCAAAAGGAGCAATATCGTGATTGGTCTATGGCGACTCGTTTGGCTTTGTGGGCAACCCTTATACTCATGCCCGCGATCAAATGGCTCTAAAATTCATATCACTTATGGGATGAATGAGTTCAATTTCATAAGTGTCATCGTCTATCCTGCAGAAGAGTTCAACTATAAAACCTTTGTGACAATTGGTTTGAGCATGTAAGTTGACCTTCTTTTGTTGGAGATTGCCTTAGTAATTTGACCAACTTTTATGCCCCTTGTAAACTAGCACCATCAAAAAGTAAACGGCGGGAGCAACGGGTCACTTTTTTCTCGTCCGTGCCCTCTTAGGCACTGATGCGCGCTCGGGCGCATTTCCGTTTCTGCGTGATCCCGTTTGCTCCCGCCAGTTGGTTTCCAATTTTCAGCCGTTTGCTATTATAACTCAACGAACACGAAGCGCAAGGGCTTGAAGCCTTGCAATTCTTTCTTCGGTCAGCGGATGGGTTCGGAACAAACTAATTAACCAACTACCAATTCTGCTGCCGCTGCCAAAGGGGTTGACGATAAACAAATGAGCAGTTGCAGGGTTCGCTTGCTCCATCGGGACGAAGGCAACGGATTTTTCAAGTTTTGCCAATGCCGATGCCAAAGCCAAAGGCTTGCCGCTGATGTATGCTCCACCTTCGTCGGCTAAGAACTCACGGGCACGAGAGATTGCCAGTTGAATCAAAAACGCAGCGATAGGCAGCACGATTATCA
>JANXCD010000055.1 GCA_025060305.1 Armatimonadota bacterium
GAGGAAAAGTCGTAAGAGGATGGCTCGGCATTGAAATGCAGGAAGTTGGCGATTTGCCTGATCCTGCTGCCTTGGGTTTGAAAGAACCTAGGGGCGTAGTTATCACCCGAGTTATGCCTAACTCACCAGCCGAAAAAGCAGGTTTGCAATCTCAAGATGTCATCGTTGAGTTTAACGGCGTTCCTATCCGCAGCGCTGCCCACTTGCAAAGCCTTGTGGGAAGAACACCGCCAGGAACAACTGTGCCTTTGAAAATTGTTCGTGGCGGTAAAGAGACGATCGTCAATGTTACACTCAGTGAAAGAACTCCCGAAGTTGTCGCTGAAGCGATGAGAAACGCAGAATGGCGGGGTATGCTTGTAGGCGAATTGACTCCAGAATTGCGGCGACAAATGGGTGTCCCAGAGGATATTAGAGGCGTTGTCGTGATGTCAGTTGAGCCTGGCTCTCCTGCTGCGAGGGCTGGAATTAGGCAAGGCGACATTATCACTGTCATCGCCAATCAGCGGATAACTTCCATCAGCGATTTTGCCCGAGTGATAGGAAACATCAGACCAAATCGCTCAGCAGCAGTCACCATCAGGCGTGAAAATGCTACCACGATGCTTGTCATTCCACCTGAACAGTGAGCCTGTTTAGATATGGTTTTGCATAGCCCTTTGCTAAGTTCATCCATGAGACTTACTTCCTGACAATGTAACCTTGCTGTATATACGCTCAATCACTTGCCTACACCTTGAATAGCAAGTATTATCTCTTTGAACTGCCAACGGAGTGCTAACGAATGCTGGTCGGAGTAATGCGGTGACTTTGGATTTTCGCTTTGACCCGGTGGCAGGACATTGAACCCTCGTGGTGGGCTTGACACTTCTACAATTTGGATGTAAGCGCCTCGGTTAGGACCGGGAATTGCAGGCAATGGGTCAAAACGCCACAAAGGTTTACGGAAGCCCCAATTGACGACTTCGCCCCGCTCTTTCCTCAACCGTTCCATAGCAACTCGTAAAGCCTTGACCATCACATCTTCTTTGCTTTCGCCGTTCAAGTAATCCCTTGACAACTTTCTCGGTGATTTATCGGCAAAGACATACCAAAGCAAACTCGGTTGAATAGCCATTCGGAACAGGTTTTTGTCACTGAAGTCGCCCAAGTCGTCGGCGAAGACGGTGTCTTGGAGCGCTTCAAACCAAGCATCAAACACTGTCGCTGCTACGCTGCCTTCGCTTCTTTGATTGTCCCAGCGCTTGAGCAAGTCGGCAATCATTCGCAACTCGGTATCATCAGGGGCAATGCGCTGAATGGCTCTCAAAAGCAAAGGCTTGAAAAAGTCGGCACGGACATCGTATCCTTCAATATCAATCACAAACCTGCGCAAATCTTCAAGGGTGAGTTTGGGTTTGCTTTGCAGCAAATCAAAAATGCGCTTGACATGGTGGATTGCTCCCCATCTCGGCAAATCGCCATTGTCCCACCAAGTTGCGGGTTTGTTGTTCCAATTGGCGAAGAAACCTTGTGGCGGGTTGATTTGTTGTGGCAGTTTTTCAAAAGGCAAAAAGCCTTTCCAGTCAAATTCGCCTGTTCCTGGCGCTGGAAACCTTGGGTCAACACCTTCAGCACGAATTGGGTAGCGACCGCAGAACCAAAAGCCAATGTCGCCATCTTTCGTGGCAACGAAAAAGTTGTGGCTGGTGGCAATGTGCTTACAGGCTTCGGCAAAGTCACGGATATTTGTCGCTTTGTGAAAGCCATAAATTGCCCTTAGCGCTCCCAACTCTTTGCCCCAATAGGCTTTCGCCCTTGCGTAAGCGACGCCAGCCTTTTCGTCCCACCTGAGCACAACTCCGTGCACTGTTCGGCAAACTTCAACTTGAACGGGTTCATCTTTTCCCTTGACAAAAATCAGTTCCACTCTTCGCTCCATAGGAAGCCATTCGCCACGATGCAAGTAGCGATATTTGCTCTCTTTGCTCAAGTGTTCTGCGAAGATGTCAACATTGTCGCCAGCACCACTGGTTGTCGTCCAAGCCAGATGAGCGTTCATGCCGATAAGCACGATAGGGATGCCGGCAAAAGTCATACCACGAACTTGAAACTTGGGACAATAAAGGGCAATTTCATAAGCAATTGAAGGAGTTCCTGTCGCCATCTGAGGTCCGCCGACCAAAAGCGGTTTTCCTGTCGCCGATTTTTGAGGCGCAACGACCATAGCGTAACTGCCGAACTTCGTGAACAAACCAAGTCTCTTGCACCATTCAATGCTGTCCCACTCTTCAGCGATGCGGATGGCGTCAATTAACGGGGCGAGGGACGAGTGACGAGGGACGATATTTTGAGTTTTTTGTTTTTCCGTCCCACGCCCCGCGTCCCTCGTCCCGTTCGTTGATGTCGTCGGTGATGTTGGGTCGTTTTGCCAAGCCAAATCGTTAAGCACGCTCATCGCCTGTGCGCCAAAACGAAGTTGCAAGTAAAGCCTAAGTTGAAGCATCCTCAATTCCTCGCCACCTGAACTTCCAAATCGTTCAGCCATCATTTGAGCGATGGCGATAGTGTCAGTGACTTTCCAAGGTCGCAATTTTGTCAAGCCCAAATCTTTGAGCCGTTGAGGCATCGGTCTTTCACCTGAATTGACTTGGGCGATGATGGCGTTAACGCCGTCTGCATAGGCTTTCAAAACCAGTTGCTCTTCTGGACTAAACGAGGCGAATTGTTCCCATCTTTCCGCTTCGGAGTAACCCAAAATGCGTCTTTGCTTGTCTTGCTCTAAAGCGCCTTCGCCCATAATTTCAGCCAGTTCGCCTTTTGCCGTTCTCCTGTAAAGTTCCATTTGAGCCAATCGGTCTTGAGCCTGAGCGTAACCGCTTCCGTAAAAGACGCCGTAAATGCTTGGAGCGTAAATGTGAGGGACGCCAAATTTGTCTCGTGCGATTCGGATTGCTGCATTGCCGATTTTAATCGTTTCAACCTTTTGAGCAAATGCTGTTGTGACCAATAGCATCATTGCAACCGCAATTGCCATCAACTTTCGCATTGTTTTTCATCCCCTTTCCAGAGACAAAATTTAACGCAAAGTGAAGTTTGGCGAAACAAACGATTGGGTGAGCGAAGTCTAACTTCAGGTGAAAATCCAGAAGCAAATTCGTCGGCGAGCCAAGCATAAGAGAATTTTTTACAACTTGCCCTTGAGAGGCTTTCAGAACAAGAAAGGCAAGCCTGCATTCTTTGGTCAAAACTTTTGTGAAGTTATATGACAATTTGATTTGTTTCGGCTAAAATTTTGTTTTCGGAGGGATGCCCGAGCGGCTGAAGGGGCGCGACTCGAAATCGCGTAGGGGCGTTAAAGGACGCTCCTCCGGGGTTCAAATCCCCGTCCCTCCGCCATGAAATGGCTAACAAAAAGCAATAGAAGATTGAGAAAAATTGAAGGAGCGATGCCCGAGTGGACGAAGGGACCCGGCTGGAAACCGGGTAGGGTCTAAAAGCCCTCCGGGGTTCGAATCCCCGTCGCTCCGCCATCAAAACTTCATTGATTAACCCCCCTTGTTTGCCCCTCAAAGAAGAAGATTGCATCAAATTTCATTTTCGGATGCGGTATCGTGCAAGTGGCAGGTGTCGTTGAGCAATGTAAGCCAACTCTGACTGTCTTGGATTTCTACAATCGTCAAACTCGCATTGTTAATCTTGAGTTTAGCAAAACTTTGATATGGAATTTGGAATAAAATGCAAATTGCAGCCTTGATGGAGCCGCTGTGACCTACGACTAAAACTGTGCCACTTTGAGATTGAGCCAAAATTTTTTTCAAGCCTCGCTCTACACGAGCCATCAAATCTTCTATGCTTTCACCGTTAGGTGGTGGAGAAATGTAATGTGATTTAACCCAGCGATTGAAATCTTCAGCGAAAAGCACTTTGAGTTCGTCAATCTTCATCCCTTCCCAATAGCCAAAATTTCTTTCAACTAATTCAGGCAATGTTGTAATTGGGACGATGTTGCCTGAGGCTGTCAAAACCAAATCAGCAGTTTCAAAGGCTCGTTTCAAAGGGCTTGAAAAGCAGGCAGAAATTTCAACGCCCTTCAAGCGTTTGCCCAAAGCAATTGACTGATTTTGACCCCTTTCGCTAAGCGGAACATCCTGTTGACCTTGAACTCGTTCCTCTTCGTTCCAAATAGATTCACCATGTCGGACAAACAAAAGTCGCACTGCTTTTTTCACCCTTCTCAAGCATCGCTTTTCAGTTAACTGTTTTTGTCAAGTCCAAAAATTTCAAGAACGATTTCTGCCTCAACCTAAATCTTTCAGTGCTAACCAAAGGGCTTCAAGGGTCAAAATCATGTCGCTTTCATGTATGTAACCCATGTGGCTTATGCGAATGATTTTGCCCCTGAGGTGTTCTTGACCGCCTGCTACTTCAATTCGGTATTTGTTACGAAGTTGCCTAATCAAGTCGCCTCCGTGAATGCCTTCGGGAACTTTGACCGCTGTTAGGCTGCAAGAGGCGATTTTGTCGTCTGGGACAAAAAGTTCAAGCCCCATCTCACGAATTCCGTTTCGCAACAAATCACGAACTCGCTTGTGCCTTTCAAAAAAGGCATCCATGCCTTCATCAAAAATCAAATCAAGGGCAGCATCCAAACCGTAGAGCAAGGTAACAGGTGGCGTGTAGGGATTTTGGTTGTGGCTTTGAAACTTTCGGGCGAGCCGAAAGTCCCAGTAGAATCTGGGCATTTGAGCCCTTTCAACTGCTTCCCACGCTTCTTCCCTTACGGCAACAAAACCGATGCCTGGTGGTGTCATCAGTGCTTTTTGGGATGCAGCAGCGACAGCATCAATTTGCCATTCATCCATGGGAAGTGGCATAGCAGCCAAGCCACTGACGGCATCAACCAGCAAAAGTGCGCCCCTTTCCTTGACAACT
The DNA here is from genome assembly GCA_025060305.1 of Armatimonadota bacterium. Taxonomy (GTDB): domain Bacteria; phylum Armatimonadota; class Fervidibacteria; order Fervidibacterales; family Fervidibacteraceae; genus Fervidibacter. The sequence continues at coordinate 4,915 of JANXCD010000055.1, forward strand.
TTCGCAATCTCTTTGACTGGGTTCACTACCGCCGTTGATGTCTCGTTATGAGTAAGCAAAACAGCCTTGAAAGGTTTTTTAGCCTCGTCCATCGCTTTGGCGACAATTTCTGGTGTCGCTGCAGTTCCCCATTCAAGTTTCAGCCAAGTCACATCCACGCCGAACCGCTCGGCAATTTCACCGAACCTGTCTCCGAACCAACCGATGCTGACCATAAGAACTGGGTCGTTAGGCGAAAGGAAGTTGACGACTATTGCTTCAAGCATTCCCGTCCCTGCTGCAGGAAAAACAAAGACTTCACCATTGACCGCAAACAATCGCTTCAACTTCTCCTGCAAGCCTGCAAACAATTCCTCGTAAGCAGGACAACGGTGATTGATAACTGGTCGCATCATCGCCCTTTGAACTTGAGGCGGTATAGGTGTCGGTCCTGGAACGAGCAGCAACTCTTTTTCAGCGAACATTGCTCATTTCCCTCCTTTTGACTTTGGTCGCAAAAATTCTGTCGCATAGATTTGTCAAGCGCTATCAGGTGCTATCACTGACTTGCTTTCGGTTTTTAACCTGTTATCATTTTTTTCGGTTTGCGGTGGTCAAAAATCGGAAAAGGAGGGATTTGCTGTGGGAATGCGTGTCAGGTTGGCGTGTCAGCCTTTGACTTGGCGCAACTTTGATGAGGCTATTCGTGACATCGCTGAAATCGGTTACGATGGCATTGAGGCTCCTGCTGGCGCTTTCCTTGACAGGCTTGACGAACTTAAGGCTTTACTTGAGCAACACAAACTTGCTTGCTCAGCAACTTATGTTAGCGGACAATTTTGGAAGGGATGGACGCAAGAAGCGGATATGGCATTGAAGATTGCTGAAGCGCTCCCAAAGGTTGGATGTTCAACCCTAATTCTCGCTTCATCAGGTTATTCACCTCGCCCTGGCAAAGCGCCCAAAAGGCATTATCAGCGTTTTTGCGAGACCATAAACGAAGTTGCTCGTCAAGCCCAAAAGTTTGGCGTTAAGGTTGTTTTCCACAATCACGCATGGACGCTGATTGAATCTGCTGAAGAGATTGACATCTTGATGGAGAACACAGACCCAGAACTCGTTTGGGCTGGTTTTGACACCGCTCAGATGGCTTACGGTGGTGCTGACCCAGTTGCCACATTCCGAAAATACAAAGACCGAATCGGATACATTCACCTTAAGGATTTGAACCCCCTACTTGGTGGCATGACTCTTGAACAGCGTTATCAAATGGGGCAAGTGAAACATGTTTTCTGGGAACTTGGGAGAGGCGCTATCGGAGAGGGTTTGGTAGGCGTTTTGGATGTGTTGCGTGAAGCCAACTATGAAGGTTGGATTTGTGTTGAACTTGACAGTACCCCTTCAACACCTCGTGTAGCCAATGCCAACAACTACATGTGGCTTGTTGAACGCTTGAAGCCAAACGAACGAATTTGAAGCCCCAAAGCATCATCTTAGGGATTTTTCACAAACTCACTAACCATTGTTGCTAGTTTATAGCGCAGAAAAAGGAATTTTGGATGGTTGGTTACATAACCACCTCTCAAAAGCCGCTAAATTTTGGGCAAAATCGCCCAAAATCAAATTAACACCATTGGCTAATAGAGTCGCTTTATACTCCAAAGTTTGTTGGTGAGTGAGATAGCACAAAACAAGCAAAATTATACCCTGTCCCCATCACCGAGACCAAGTAAAACAACGCATCTTCAAATTCCATCTCACTTATGAACTTGCGAGATTAGGTTGGTGAAAAGCGATGTCTTTTACGATTGATTCTCCTGTCGGACAGGAGATTAAGCGAATTTTAAGAGACAAACCAGAAGAAGGATTGACAGTTAATGAATTGAGGCGGGAACTTCTTCGCAGGCTGATCAGCAAAAGACAGAAACAAGTGTTAGACTTTCAGCAAAAGTAGTTAAGAGAACATGCGGGGAGGCGAGTTATAAATGACGGTGGTGCTCAATTGGTTAGATTTGCAATTGAGCGATGAAGATTTGAAAAGGGTCGCTGAAGGTCTGGAGCGCCCAATAAAACTAAGGTTAGTTTTACAAAAATTGGTGAAAGCACTTCTAAGCCAGCACCCTTGGACAACACGCACTGACACCATCCATTTGTTTCACCCAAGCCATCGTTACGAAGTTAACCAATCAGTTGCTATGCCTAAGTTTCCTGAAGGAACTTGGTGCATTGCACAAGTCATTGAAGTGAAGGAAGACCAAAATCCAAAACAAGGAAAATTCCAGATTGTCCGATTAAGAGCAAACGGAGAAGAGAAAGCATACGCTGCGAGCATTCCCGATGCTCAACCTTTGCCTTTTAAGATTGACCCAAAAAGGTTACAAGATTTAGCAAACTACTTTGTTGAGTCTTATGAGACCCAATTGCGTAATGCCTTTTTGCAAGCCCTTGAGCGATTTCCCATTCTGATTTACCTGCTACAGACTGACGAAGTTTCTCCTATCAGTTTCGTCGTTCCTTTGGAAGATAGCGATTTGAACATAGTAGAGCAACTTTTTGCACAAAATCCAAGAGAGGCAAAAAGAACCGAAGAAATTGTTGCCTACTTGCGCTCTCAAGGAAGACTGACAAATCTAAGCGACGAACAGGCTACTATCGCTGTTAAGGAACTTTTAGAGCGAAATGGTTATGTGCTTGTAAGTGAGGATGAGTGGCTAAGCCTAGAAGGAGCAGAAGTCGTTGACCGTTCTTTGCAAAGGCGTTCGCCTGCCCCTGTTATTCGTGACGACAATGAGTATTATGAGACAGTTGTATTGCCACCCGAAGGACGAACACTTGCCGAAGAGTTTGGCGAAGGTGAAGAAGAAGCAGCAGAAGAAAAGCAACTCTCTTTAGACGAGTGGCGAGAAAGGGCACGAACCCAACCGTTAAAGTTGCCACCGCTAACTTTTCAAAATATCATGGAAGCCTACTTCCCACTCAACCGACAACTTTCTGAATTTTTGCCACCAGGCGATCTCAAAAGAGTTTATCTGAGGTTTCATGCCTATAGTGAAAGTGAGCCGATGACCTTTTGGGTCAGCCGAACGGAACGGGATAAACGAGGTTTGAAAGCAGACGAACTTGACAAAGAACGGTTTCGGCAATGGCTTATTTCTCAGGGCATCCCAGCAGGGACGACTTTCTGGATTGAACGCATCAGCGATTTTGAGTATCGCCTTTACGCAAAACCTTTAGACCCACCGAGAATCGTTGGGCAGGTTAAGTTCCCTTCCATACAAAATGGCGAACTGAAGTTTGAATTGGAAGAAGTGCAACAGCGTTGGGAAGGTGACCCGCACATTTTCAAAGCGGAATTAAGGTTTGAAGACTTGAGAGCACTTCATGAGGAAGCATCCAAAGTTGGCTTACGAATTGCCACAATCGTTCGCCGTGTCTTTGAGCAAATTGATCCTAACGGGCAAGGACTGTATTGGAGCGAAGTCTTCAACGCAACTTATCTCGTTCGCATGTGTTCCCCAAGAACTGTGCTTGGTGTCCTATACGAACAACCATGTTTTGAATCACTCGGTAATGGGCGCTTTAGGCTCAAGCCTGAAGTTCCCTTGCGAATTGTCCGTCGTCCGCCTATTCGTCACCCTAAGATTGAACATTTTGAGTTGCCGAAGACAATATGGGCAAACAGTCCATTCGCCGTAAAGGTGCGAACAAAATATTGCCAACAGGTTACTTTGGAACATTCGCAAGATGGTCATAATTGGCAGACCTTTCAAACCCTATCTGCCAATCCTGACGGTCAAAAGACGCATAACTTCAAATTGTCTCTACCTGAAGCAGGACGGTGGCAATTAAGGATTAAGGCAGTAACTCCTAATGGTGCAACTTTGACAAAGCAAATGGAAATTCAGGTCCAACCAATGCCTGTTACTCAGCCTAAACCTGAAGAAAGGGAAATCGTTGAAGAGTTCATCGCCACCTTGCCTTTTACCTTACCGCAAACTCTCTTCCCAATTCCCTTTGCTTCCGAGCCATTGAGCGAAAGCGTTTTTCAGGAGTTAAAGAAATTGACAAATCAGCATCGCCTGCTGCTAAGTCTTTCGCCGAGAGAAGTTGACGAATTACTTCAACAGCGTGTTGCTGAATCAGGGCAATTCGTCACTCATCGTTTGATTGCCGATTTTATGGTCAACTTGGCTCAACCGAAACCCGATGAAAGCATCGCCGACATTTGTTGCGGTTCAGGAATCTTTTTGGTCAAGGCTTTGAGGTTCGTGAGGGAAGTTTATGGCGAGGACAAAAGCGTTGATTTGTTCGGCGCTGATGTTCGTCCCATCGCTTGCAACGCTGCAAGGCTCAATCTTGAAGCCAATGGCTTTACTGATAGCCATGTCATTCTTGAAATGGACAGCCTAAATGCCAAACTTCAAGATAGCGCTTTTGATGTCATATTTGGCAATCCGCCTTTTGACTTAGCGAAAGTTACGAGTTTTTTGCACCGTTGGATGAAAATGCTCAAGGAAGGCGGTCGGATGGTTGTTTTAGTCCCTTCAGGCATATTGACAGGTAGCCAGCAACGAAACATAAGAGAACGGTTGGTGAATGAAGGCACAATTTTAGCCATCGTCAGTCTGCCCAAATTAGGTGGCATTTACGGCGCTGCTGGTAATGTGCTTTTCTGGTTGAAGAAAACACCTGAACCCGAGCATGAGCCTTTGTTGGTCTCAATTCAGTCAGAGCAAAATTTGGAAGCAGAATTGCGTGAAGTCTTGGAGTTTTGCTTTTTTGAAGATGAGAAACGAAGGATTATGAGATACTTGAGGCAAAATCCAAGTGGATTGCGAACCTACGAGTTGGCTCGGATGCTCGGCTATGATTTGGATAGACTTAGGCAATATTTGACAGAATTAGCAGGAGCACAGATGGTGCGCTGTGTGCGTTGCGATGAAGATGGCTACGAACGATGGTTCGCTTTGGGATGAAAACATACTGCAGGGAGGCGAAAAAGATGCGAACCGATGGACGAAAGCAAGTTAAAGGCAAACTTATTCAACTCCCAGAAGGCACTGTCACCGTGCTTAAAGAAAGTGAACCAATGATGGTGTTGGTGGGACAGAAGTTGTTGGTGGAAAGGATGGATTCAGGATTTTGGGCACCAGTGCTCCTAAGTATAGAAGGCAAATTGTATCAATTCGGCGCTCAAAAATTGAAAGACTTAATATCGCCAGAGAATTTGGTTGCATCTGATCATGTGAGAGACAGAGAAGGTGAGAAAGTTGGCGCACCGCCAGAGTGCGATGTTGAATATTACACAGTAGCACCTGTTATGCGCACTGGATACGATCTTACACAATTACAATATTGCAACCGCAGAGCATATGAAAGACTTAAATCAACAAGTGTGCGTCAAGGTGATATCTTAATAGCGGACAGTGGAGTAGCAGGTATTGGACGACTCTGTTTTGTTTCATTTAAACCTTCTGAACTTTCTTGCACAGGACATTTGTTTGTGCTCCGTCCAAAAAATATTGATGGGCGCTTTTTGACGGTTTTTTTGCATAGCAAATATGGTCAAGCACAAATCCATCGTAGA
>JANXCD010000056.1 GCA_025060305.1 Armatimonadota bacterium
AATTTCCGCAGACCAAAAATCGTTTCCGATTTTCGTTGCTGCTTGCCAACCTTTGTTGATAAGCCTTTGAGTTGGTCTTGGCAGCAGCCACCAAACTTTCGCCCAAACTGCGCTTTCAACTTGCTGTGCCCACTTGTTGCCTTTCGGAGTGACGACGAATTGAAAGAAACCGCTGTGAGTGTGTTGCGGGTCAAGGTAAACCTCAACGCAATCGTCCATGTAGGCAGGTTCGCCACTTTCCGGACTTTTCAACCTCATCCCTTGCAGGTTCGGTTCGTCGCAATGAAATGCGATGAGCAAATGGGTCTGAGTTGCCAAAACTTTTGCGACCGTTGAAGGCTCAGCGACTTTGCCCGTCCCAAGTTCCAAAAAGGGCGTCAAAGGCTCAGCATGTTGCCAACATTCTTCGGACAAATCGCCGTCAAGGGAAATCGTAAGAGCAGGCTTTAGCCTGCCCAAAGAAATTTTTTCGGACAGCCTGTCGGACAGCCCATCGGACAGCCTGTAGGCTGTCCCTACAGAAATGATAGGGACGAATGCGTAAATTGGTCGCTCAATCAAAAGCAACTGTGCGTCATCAAACCACGCTTCGCCTTTGCTGTCCGTCACGAGCGAAACTTTGAACGCCCTCGCATCCGCTGGCGTCTTAACGACTCCACTGAAAAGTCGCCATTCACTTTCTCGTCCCTCGTCCCCCGTCCCTCGCCCCTGTGCGATGACAAAGGTTTCGTAACTTCCGTCTGCTTTGAAGGCGTAAACGATGAGCAAAAACCTGCAATTGGCTTTCATCCAGCATCGGAAAAGGTAAAGGGAATTCGGTTTTGCGGGTATGCCATCTTGGCTTACTCGCACCCAACCTTTTTCGGAAGTGTGGACAATTCGTTGGCAGAACTTACCTTGCACCTTGAGATTTGCATCAACGGCAAAATAGCCTTCGCCACCTTCGTTGCGATGGACTTCGGCAAACCAACCATCGGCGACACCATCTTTGTCGGATTCGGCTTCAAAGTTTCCGTTGGTGAGCAAATTTGGCTCTAAGGCAAAAGAGACCGATACGCACAAAAGCGCTACCGCCAAAACCCATCTCATCGTCCTTCACCTCTCATCGTCCTTCACCTCGGTTTTGAAGATGGAGTTTCCAAATGACTTTCAATCTAAAAGCCCTCAAGGTTTGTAAACGATGATGCCATCAACTCTCAAAGACCGTGTCTGTAGTAGGGTCAAGAAAACTCCGCCGCTCCGCTGGCATCTTCCGTCACCTTCAATCAATTCCCCAATCATCGTTCGGCATTGTTTGAAGAACCTATACCTCAACGAAAAATGCCACTTGAACTTTGTGCTGCCTTCAAGCGTTCGCTAATTCCCTCTTACACCGGCGGAAAAATTCCGTCTCCTCGCTTCAAGCAATCGTTTCATTGGCTTGGGGATTTTAACTTCAGCCAAAATTCCCAAGTTCGGTAGAAGCCTCACCCCCCATTCGTTCACGAAAAAAGTTTGCTGCGAGCAAGGTTGCGATTCGGAGCAAACTCCCGAAAGCGATGAAAGTGCGCAAAAGCCAGTAAAGCGGTGCTGGCAGAAGGGGGCGAATGTTTTTGTCGTAAAATTGCAGCAAACCTTTGTGGCTCGCTAACCCTTTGCCAATTCCGAGAAGGCGGGTGCTTGCCCCGTGATGGTGAACGACGACGGCTTCAGGCAAGAAGTAAATTCGCCAGCCCAACTTTTTCAGTTGCCAACAAAAGTCAACATCGTTGAAAAAAATCGGCATCGCCTCGTCCATGCCACCAACTTGCTCCCACGCTTCCCTGCGAACCAGCAAAGCCGAAGCCATCGGTTGGTCAATTTCGGCAACCTCGTCGTAACTGAACCAAGTCATTCGGTAGCGACTGAAAAAGGTGGTGAATGGTGAACAGCGAATGGTGAAGATTTTGTCAAGGGCGAGAGCGGAAAAGAGCAGTGCTGCAGGTGTTGGGAACGAACGGATAGAAGGCTGCAAGCGACCGTCAGGGTAAACGAGTTTTGGTGCAACCGCTCCCGCATCGGGATGCGTTTCCGCAAAAGTAACAAGTTTGTCAATGGTTGCTGGTGTCAGTTCGGTGTCGGGGTTGAGCAGCAAAAAGTATTGCCCTTTCGCCAACTTCGCCGCTTGGTTGTTCGCAGCGGCGTAGCCGACATTGCGTCCGTTGGCAATTAACTTCACTTGCGGAAACTCACCTTGAACCATCTCAGCGCTCCCATCAACCGAAGCGTTGTCCACGACGATGACTTCAAAATCCGTTTCACCAGTCCCTGATCCCCAATCCCCAATCCCCAAAAGCGACCTCAAGCACCGACGCAAATGTTCCCTCGTGTTCCAGTTGACGATGAGCACAGAGATGTTCGGCTCGTTCATTTTCGTCACCAGAAACAAGTGTGGCATGTTTGGATACTGCTGGCAAAATTGAAAAGCAAAATTTTCTTTGGCTTAAGGTGACGAAGAAATTGCTGGCTCTAATTGCAAGTGACAAACCTACCGATATGTCATTGTCAAGGTTTTAACAGACGAGGGTGTTTACGGCGTTGGTGAAAGGTTATGGTGGTTCGGGCAAATTCAAATTTGAAACAGCAGAGCAAGAAAGCCCTGTAGGCACAACTTACTTTGAGCCAGTGCGATACTTAATTGAAGTGCCGAAAGTTTTTGAGTATTTGAGAAGTGAATTAGGCATGGAAGTTGAATTGCTTCACGATGTTCATGAACAACTTTCACCTATTGAAGCGGCTCAATTGGCGAAAAGACTTGAACCTTATCGTCTCTTTTTTCTTGAAGACCCTGTTTCGCCTGAGCAAAAAGACGGGCTGGCTTTCATCCGTTCTCAAACGACGACACCTCTTGCCATCGGCGAAATTTTCTGCGACCGAGAGCAAATCATACCTTTGTTTGTCAACAGGTTGATTGACTACCTTCGCATATCGCCTCTGAATGTTGGTGGCATAACAGAAGCACGCAAAATCATGGCAATCGCCGAACCTTTCGGTGTCAAATCGGCATTTCACGGTGCTGCCGATTTAGGTCCGATTTCTCAAGCAGCAGCGGTTCATTTGCAAATGGCAATCCCAAACTTCGGAGTTCAAGAGTGGACGGACTTTTACAGCCTTCAAGTTTTCTGCGAACTTTTCCCGACACCTTGCAAAGTTTGCGATGGCTATGCTTATCCGAACGAAGAGCCAGGACTTGGGATTGATTTCAATGAAGAACTCTCAAAACGCTTTCCTTACTCACCCGTCTACATGCCTCAAATTAGGCGTGCTGACGGAACAGTGCACGGCTATTGATTTTTGGTGCTTTAGCCGATAGTCAATGATGAATTTTTTGAATGCCGTCTTTAGGCAGCGGGGAAAATTTTTGACGAATGAACTCGGCACTCATTTTGCTCGTTATCAACCAACTGGCTAAAACTGGCGGTAGGGTCAATCAAGTGCCACCAAACTTTCCAGTAAAGTCAACTTTACAAGCCCTAAACTAATGATGCTATAAAATCCCCAACTTCTTGTGTGCTCAATCCCATCTTTCCTGCTTCAAGGGAACGGATTTTGCCTGTTTGTAGAGCCTTTGCGACAGCGTTTTCAATACTTTGAGAAACTTTCATTTCGCCCAAATGTTCCATCATCAAAGCAGCAGTCAAAATGGCTGCCAAAGGGCAAGCCAAACCCTTGCCAGCGATTGTTGGCGCTGAGCCGTGAACAGGCTCAAACATTGAAACCTTGCTGGGATGAATGTTACCTGAAGGTGCAATTCCAATTCCACCTTGAATGGCTGCCCCTAAATCTGTCAGGATGTCGCCAAACAGGTTGGTCGTCACGACAACTTGGAAGCGCTCTGGATGCAAAACAAATTCCATCGCTGCTGCATCAACATAAAGCGTTTCTGTTTCAACTTCGGGAAACTCTCTCGCCACTTCCGCAAAAACTCGTCGCCATAGACCGTGCCCGACTGTCATCACATTGGCTTTGTCAACGAGAGTGACTTTGGCTGGTTTGCCCTTTTCCCTTGACCGTTTCAAAGCAAGTTCAAAAGCATATCGGATGATGCGTTTCGTCCCTTTGCGAGTGTAAATTGCTGTTTGTATTGCGACCTCATTTTCTGTGTTTTGCTGAAATGCCGTTCCATCAAGGGCGTAAACATCTTCTGTGTTCTCTCGGACAACGACGAAATCTATGTCTTCTGGCATTTTGCCTTTGAGTGGGCAATCAATGTTTGGGTAAAGTTTGACTGGTCTCAAGTTGACGAAAAGGTCAAAGGTGAAACGAAGTTTAAGCAAGATGCCTCGCTCCAAAACCCCAGGCGGAACATCAGGGTGACCTATTGCACCAAAGTAAATGGCATCAAAGCCCTTCAGTTCCTCAAGGACACTGTCAGGCAAAGTTTCGCCCGTTCGTAAGTATCTTTCGCCGCCAATGTCAAAGTCAACGCTTTCGTAACTCACATTTTCCTTCTTGCAAGCAACATCCAAAACTTTCAAACCTTCCCTCACTACCTCAGGTCCAATCCCGTCGCCCGGTATAACTGCGATTTTGTAACTTTTAGGCATTAAACTTGACACCTCCACAGCCGCTATTCTTTTCGCTCACTTGATTAACTCATCGCCATAACGCTTAAGGTTGTCAAGGACAAATTTGGCTTTGCGGTAAACTTGATCATCGCTGTAACTGGAGCAAACGAAAACACTGTCTTTCTCCGCCATTTTCCCGAACTTGACGGTTATGGTTTTTCCACCTTTGAGTTTCACTTCCGCTTCTAACTGGGGCTTGTCCAATCCGTGTTCTGGTTGTGGTTTTTCGGCGACCCATTTTTCAGCCCTCATACTTTCCAACTCAAACAAGATGCTGTCAACGGTCGTCCAGTTGGCGCTTTTTCGTTTTGGTTCAATAGTTTCCCAATTTCGCTCCGCTCGCTTGACCAAACGAACACGCTTTTTGCCCCAACGCAGCAAAATCTCCTCGGCATCGTCACGCTTGAACTTGACAACTTGCAAATCCCTCAAATCGTTGGGCGATTTCTTCAGGTCGTCAAGCAAACTCATCCGAACCTTGAAAACGGTTTCACCTTCGCTGGTTCGCAAATAACCTGTATTGCCTTTAACGCTCATCCAGACCGTTTTTGGCTGTTTGCGCTTTTTCTCCCACAACTTCAACTCAAGTTGTGGTTTGTCTAAGCCAAATTGAGCAAGGTTTTGCAGTTTGTCAATGAAACCTTCCGCTTGTGCGCCATCAAGTGCCCAAAGGATGTCGTCAACGCGCCAAGTGTCAGCGGGGACTTTGACGGGCTTGAGCATCCGCCATCTCGTTTCTTCGCCTTCTTTGGTCTTTTGCAACTCAACTTCTGTCCCGTTAAACTTCAACTCCAACTTCTCAACATCGTCCTTCTTGAACACGAGCACTTTCTTGGAGCGCAAATCGTTTTCGGTTTTGCGGATGTCTTTTAGGTCAAATTCGTCAACGAGCACGACGGCTGGGAAGCGAGTGGTGCGGGCATAATGGCGCGCTTTATCAGTTTCGTGCTGTTTGCCGATGGTCACCGTTAAAGGCTTCTTTCGCCCTTTAAGCCAAATTTGGATTTGAAAATTAGGTTTGTCAAGTTTGTAACTTGCAAGTTGAACTTTTTTCGGTCGCTCAATCACAAACTGGCGAGCCTGCAAGTTTGAAAGTTTGTCAAGGAGGTTTGTGATAGCATTGTTGTCCGCCTCAGTTCGCAAAGGTTCAATCAATCGCCATTCATCCTTACCCTTTCGCTCGCAAACAATTTCTTTGTCGGGGTAAACGAGGGAAATTTTGTTCACTGCATCCTTTTTGAAAACGATCATTCGCTTGTCTCTAAAATCGTCTGGCGTTTTGTTGGCATCATCTAAAAGCCAACTTGTGAGCACGACAGGCTTTCGCCAACCTTCCACGACAGCGTAAGCGCCCAAGTTATCGGGAGTTTTATGACCAAACTCAATGTGATACTTGCGACCACGACGGTCGTAAACAGTAAGAGTTACAGGCGGGTTAGCCAAGCCATATTCGGGCTTTTTCGCTTCAAGTTCCACTTCGGCTTTCAAGTTTTTGAACCTATTGAGCAAAGTTTCAACAGTGTTTTTGTCTGCAGGTGCTTGGACAGGTTTTGACAGCCACCAACTTTTTCCTTTCCGCTCCAAAACGAATTCTTTGGGCTCTTGCTGGCGCCGCACTTCAACCTTGACAATATCATCGGGTTTCAAATTGAGCACAACTTTACCTTCAACAACTTCACCTCGCTCACGCAAGAGAACATAAACAAGCAGCACCAAAAAAGCAATTGCCCAAATCGCAGCACTGCGCAAACGCATCAACATCACCTCGGCTCAAAGGTTTTGGCGCATGTGTTCAAGGGTTCAAGTGCGTTTGCTTTTAAGTTTAATGTCCCAAAGTGAAGGTCACGAAAAATTCCTTTCATGAGGTCAAATTAGGGCTATGCAAAACCGCATTTTAAAGTATTTTGCTGGCTTATTTTTCATCAAGCATTACTTTAGTGTTTGAGAGTTGCTCAAGGGCAAGCATCAAAGCGTGAGTTCCTTTTTTGCCATGCCCGTTGGCTTTAAGGGCAAGGTAAAGTTGATGAACTAAAGCCAAACCTGGCAAAACTAAATTCATTTGAGCGGATTCCTTCAAAACGATTTCCATATCCTTGACAAAATGCTCAACGAAGAAGCCTGGCTCAAAGTTGCGTTGAAGGATTCGTGGTGCAAGATTATCAAGAGTCCAACAAGCAGCGGCTCCTTTGCTTATGGACTGGAGCACGGTTTCCAAATTCAAACCTGCTTTGTAACCGTAAAGTAAAGCCTCACAGACACCTATCATTGTTCCAGCGATCACAATTTGGTTACACATTTTCGTGTGCTGACCTGAGCCTGGACCGCCTTGATAAACGATGTTCTTGCCCATTGCTTCAAAAATTGGCAGTATCGCTTCAAAGGCTTCTTTATCGCCGCCGACCATAATTGACAGGCGAGCCTCACGAGCGCCGACATCACCGCCAGAGACAGGAGCATCAAGCGCCGTTGCACCTCTCGCTTTTGCTGCTTCGTAAATCTCTTTTGCCAGTGAAGGTTCAGTCGTTGTCATGTCAACCAAAATCATGTTTGGTTTCGTCCCAGCCAAAATTCCTTCTTTGCCAAAGTAGACTTCACGGACATCTTTTGGAAAGCCGACTATGGTGAAAATTAAATCCGATTGCTCGGCGACCTCCTTTGGCGAATTTGCCCATCTTGCCCCTTTGTCCAAAAGGGGTTGTGCTTTCTCCTTTGTGCGATTGTAAACAGTCACTTGGTATCCTTTGTTCATAACATGTTGACACATCCACCGCCCCATCACACCTGTGCCGATCCAACCGACCATCGTTTTGCTTGGCTCAACGACCATATTCACCACCTTCAAATTCAGGCGACTTAATCCTTATCAACAGTTGCAACTTGCTTAGATGGTGCAACTAATACAGGCGCACCTAATTTGCGCAGCAAGCCATATTCAAGGCTATCAAGAAGCGCTATCAGGCTTGCTTCAATGATGTTGGTGGAAACCCCGATTGTCGTCCAAACGCCTGTGTCATCTCTTGATTCAATCAAAACTCTAACCTTTGCACCTGTCGCCGCTTCACTATTGACAACACGAACTTTGTAGTCAGTTAACCTAACGCTTTTCAGTTCTGGATAGAAACTTTCTAAGGCTTTCCTGAGTGCTGTGTCCAATGCGTGGACAGGACCGTCTCCTTCAGCAGCAGTGATTAACTCTTCATCTCCGACTTTGACTTTGACTTTGGCTTCAGCAGTGATAGTTCCGTTGCGATGAGTGACGACGGCAGTGAAGTTGACCAGTTCAAAAAATTTGCGCCTCAAGCCCAAATGTCTTCGGATGAGAAGTTCCAAAGATGCATCAGCACTTTCATACTCGTATCCTTCTCTTTCTCTTTTTTTGATTTCGTTGATGATATGGGAGACCTCTGGTGAACGCTTATCAAGGTAAATGCCAAATTCAGCCGCTTTTGCTACAACGGCAGCCCGCCCCGCAAGTTCGGAGACAAGAATTCTGCGCCTGTTGCCCACTAACTCTGGTGGGATGTGTTCGTAAGTCTCTGGTCTTTTCATCACTGCATCGCTGTGCATACCGCCTTTGTGGGCGAAAACGCTTTTACCGACAAAAGGTTGCTTATCGTTGGGAACTAAATTTGCGACCTCGCTGACGAAGTAACTCAATTCGGTTAACTTGCGCAGTTTATCTTTACCGACACAATGGATGCCCAACTTTAGTTCAAGGTTAGCAATAACTGAAATTAAATTGCAGTTTCCAGTCCTTTCGCCGATGCCATTGATTGTCCCTTGGACTTGAGTTGCGCCTTGAAGGACTGCAGCAATCGCATTTGCGACAGCAGTATCGCTATCGTTGTGAGTGTGAATTCCAAAGGGAACTTTCAATTTCGGTTTGATTTCTGAGAGTATTTGCTCAACTTCGTGGGGCAAAGTTCCGCCATTGGTGTCGCAGGGGACAATCCAATCTGCGCCTGCCTCTTGGGCAGCAAGGATCGTCTCTATTGCGTATGACGGATTGCCTTTGTAGCCATCAAAGAAATGTTCGGCATCATAAACGACCTCTTTGCCCTCTCGCTTCGCTAACCTGATTGTGTCTTCAATCATTCGCAAGTTCTCTTCTAAAGTTGTTCCCAATGCTTCAGTGACATGAAAATCCCAAGTTTTGCCGACGATTGCCACTACCGGAGTGCCACAGTTTAGGAGCGTGATGATGTTGTCATCGTTTTCTGCCTTTATCCCTTTGCGCCTTGTCATAGAGAAAGCGACCAATTTGGCATTATGCCATTCAATGCCGCTGGCGATTTTGAAAAACTCGTTGTCTTTTGGGTTGCTTCCAGGCCAACCAGCCTCAATGTAATGAATGCCAAATTCGTCAAGTTTTTTTGCAATTCGGATTTTGTCCTCAAGGGAAAAACTAACGCCTTCTGCTTGAGCACCATCTCTCAAAGTTGTGTCGTAAAGAAGAACCCTTTCAGACTTAGACAATTCAATCGCCTCCTTGCAAAGAAATGCCAAGCAAATTATAGCCCAAAGAAGCAAAGTGTTTCAGGTTCAGTGCTCGGTTGTTTAAACTTAAGGCGAAACTGAATGTTTTAGACTGGCTGTTTAAACTTTGCCATACAATTTTTCAGCAAGGACTTCGCTTAGCGCTCATTGATTGTATGTTTGCTGGGGAAGGTGATACATGATGGAAAGTGCTTTCGCTTCAGCCTTTGCGTCTGGTATCAGGCTTGCTGCTCTAATTTTGGTCGTAGCGATTATAGGTGCAGCAATAGTTGGGCGTATTATTGAAGGCGAACTTTCAGGAAGCCACGCAGCAATCGCTTTGCTTTTTGTCGTTGGCTTGCTCATCGGTGTTGTGTTTTTATGGAACAGCCCTTTGGTTTTTTCACTTTTCCTTGCAGCAGCAGGTTTAGCCGCTTTGTGGACGATGGCTCAATTTGCAGCAGAAAAAAGTTTGGTCAAGCAAATTCAGCAAGAAGAAGAAGCAAGATACAAAGCAGCAATTGAAAGAGACCATCAAAACGCTGCTGCTTGGAGCGCTCTTGGCGATCTTTATTTGGAAGCGAAACGATACAACGATGCAATTGAATGTTACGAAAAGGCAGTCCAACTCGCTCCAACTGACCCAGCCGAGCGGCGAAAATTGACGAGAGCAAAGCAATTGAAAGATGAAACAGAGGCAAAAGGCAAGTTTTGTCCACAATGCAAAGTTCCTGTCTCCTTATTTGCTGTTCAATGTCCATCTTGCGGTTACGAGTTAAGCGTCCCTGTTTGGGTTTACTTGTTTGCTGCTGCAAACGATAGAACTGCTATGAGGAAGGTCGCAATCGCTTTTATCGTTGCTTTCCCAATAGCGAGTTTTTGGGGCGCTTTGTTTGCTATGCTCAATCCAGTCGGCCGGGCAATCCTGCTACTTTCAACTTTGGCTGCCATCGGTATCGTTTTGCTAATTGAATTGAGAGGTTGAAGCAGAACCAAATTTTTTTCGGTTACGATGCTTTACCATCTTTGCCTTCGCTACCGTCTTTTTCCACCTGCTGCACTGCGACAGGTGGGACAGTTTGAGGTATGAAATCTTCAGTTGCACCAGGAAGGCTGTAATCGTAAGGCCATCGGTAAACGACAGGCAATTCTTCGCCCCAGTTGCCGTGGGGTGGTGGCGAAGGTGCTTGCCATTCAAGAGTGTTTGCTTTCCATGGGTTGCGGTCAGCCTTTTGACCTTTGAAAGCGCTCCAAATGAAGTTGAAGACGAAAATAAACTGAGCAAGCCCAACGGCTATGGCTGCTATGCTTATCAGCAAGTTGAGGTTTCCTCCAGCGGCTGCAGCGAAAGACTGAAATTG
>JANXCD010000057.1 GCA_025060305.1 Armatimonadota bacterium
CGACAATGTTGACGGAATGCGCAAGGATGTGCTGGATGCCATTAAGGACATCAAACCGCCGATTGTCCGTTGGCCTGGTGGCAACTTTGTTTCTGGCTACGACTGGCGAGACGGAATAGGCGACCCTGACCTGAGACCGCCAAGATGGGATAGGGCTTGGGGCGCTTGGGAATGGAACGATTTTGGAACTGATGAGTTCATCAAGTTCTGTCAATATGTTGGTGCTGAACCCTACATTTGCACTAATGCAGGCGAAGGTTACGAGCATGAGGCAGCAGAATGGATGCAATATTGCAAAGAGAAAGGCTACAAGGTGCGCTATTGGGGCATCGGAAACGAAATGTATGGCAACTGGCAACTTGGACACCTTGACGCTAACAAGTATGCGCTGAAAGCGATTTTGTTTGCGCAAGCGATGCGTAAAATCATGCCTAACGCTCGGCTCGTTGCTGTTGGCGTTGATGGTGGCGGTTGGGGCAATTGGAATGCAATTGTTACAAAAATTGCAGGCGCTCATTTTGATTTGATTGCTCCCCACTACTATCAGGGCTATAACCCCAACGATGACCCAAGACAAATTTACACTGTCGTTGCTGGCTCACCTTTGAACATTGAGCGGATGTTGCGTGAAACTTTCGCAATCGTTGAACGCAACAAACCGAAAGGCAAAAAAATCACTTTGGCTTTTGACGAATGGAATGTTTGGGAGCCGCACCAGATACAAGCAGTTGGATTTGAAAGTTTCTACGCTTTGCGTGATGGTATTTTCGCTGCTGGCGTTTTCAATGCGATGCACCGATGTGGCGATTTCGTTGAATTGGCTTGTTTGGCTCAAACGGTTAATGTGCTTGGTGCAATTAGGACAACTCAAACTCAAGTGCTCAAAACGCCGATTTATTGGGCTTTTTGGATTTATGTCCGCAACATGGGCAGATGGCGAGTTGATTGCGCTGTTGATAGTCCTGTTGGCACGATGCCTGTTGGCGGTGAAACGCCAGTTGTGGATGCTTCAGCAACTTTGAGTGAAGATGGGAAAACGCTTTTTGTCGCTCTCATCAATCGCCACCCCGAGAGCGATGTCGCAGTGCACTTGGAATTGGGCAACTTCAAAGCCAAGCCAGAATTGCAAATGTGGCGTTTGTGGAGCGAAAAGTTCACTGACACTAACACTTTTGACGAGCCCGAAAAAGTCAAGCCAACAGAGCAAAGAATTTCTGTCAATGAACTTTCCAATCTTGTCTTGCCCCGCAATTCCATTACCGTCTTGAGGATTGAGCGTTAGTAAGCAAAAGAAAAATGCTTTTGTTCTTCAAAGCGGAGTTCACTGGCATTTGACTACATGCTCACACAAAAACATGCACAACATGGTGATAACTTGTGAATTGGGGTAAGGTTTTGAAACAGGAATTTTATGAGCGTGACCCCGTGACTGTTGCAAAGGGCTTGCTTGGCAAAGTTTTGGTGAGGGAGACGAGCGAAGGCGTAACTGCTGGCATTATTGTTGAGACGGAAGCCTATCTCGCTCAAGACGACCCAGCAAATCACGCCTTTCGTGGCAAAACCCAACGAAACAAAAGCATGTTCGGACCAGCAGGACACACTTATATCTACCAAATTCATCAAGTTTGCTGCTTAAACGCAGTCACTGAACCCGAAAATGTTCCGAGCGCTGTTTTAATTCGTGCCTTGATGCCCATTGAAGGTTTTGGACTGATGCAAAAGCGCTTGAAAAGAAATGAACTTTTACCTGCAACAGGACCAGGAAAGTTATGCAGAGCAATGGCAATTGATTTGAGTTTGGACGGTTGGGACTTGACCTTAGGCGAAAAACTTTGGATAGCAGAGACAAAAGAGCCTTTTGAACTCACAGATGCCGACATTGCAGTTACAATCAGGATAGGAGTGACAGCAGCAAAGGATTTGCCGTTGCGCTTCTTTTTGCGACATCAACCTTTTGTCAACTTCGTGAGCAAGGTTCGTGGTTAAACAAATCGCAGTTGTGGACAGCGCCTTGAAATGTCGCATACTTTTAACGAGAATGCGAAAACATGAACCATGAAAGGAGGGCGAAAATAGTGCCTGAAGAAAAGAAATGTCACTGCGATACTGAGGAACAAAAGCAAAAAGTAGACGAAGAACAAATTTGCGATTGCGATGATTGTGATAATTGCGATTGTGATGATTGCGATTGCGACGATTGCGATTGTGATTGCGAAGAATGATATTGTTGCTGACCAAAAGCAACCCCTTTCCAAGACAATTCTAAGGCATGCTCTCCGAAACCTTTTGAGCATAGAGTGGCGAAAAAATTTTTGCGATTTACTATGCCCTTAGGCTTCATTGTCCATGAGAGGTGACTGGTAATGCTGAGAAAAAAGAAGGGGCGGTGAGGTTTTGCGAAAGGCTCAGGGGACGAGGGGGTTGCACCCGCCAGAGTATTTGCTGCCCTAAGGCAGAGAAAAGGGGCGCAGCGACCTCACCGCCCCACTTACCATAAGTAGGTTCGTCCAAAACAATTCCAATGACCCATTTGGGCGAATCTGCTGGGAAGAAACCGAAGAAGGAAACTACAACTTTGGTTGGGTCATATCTTCCGTTAAAAACTTTTGTTGCTGTCCCAGTTTTGCCAGCAACTTTAACGCCTTCAAGTTTTGCCCGTCTGCCTGTCCCTTCTTCAATAGCAGAGACGAGCATGTCACAAATTTTTGAAGCAGTCAAAGGTGAAACTGCAAAACCAATCTCTTGCGGTTTCAAATAACGAATCTTTTCAGTCTTTTCGTTTTTGAAGCCCATTACAATTCTTGGCTTCATGACTTTGCCATAGTTTGCTAACGCTGCATAAGCGACGGTCAATTGCATCGGCGTGACAGCAATGCCTTGCCCAAAAGCCAAAGTGGCTTGATAGTGACGAGAGGCTCCTTTTGCAAAGAAACGCTGTGGTGGGTCAAGCCAGCCTGTTTCTTCGTATCCAACACCAATGTCAAGCCTTCTACCAATTCCCATCTTGCTCAAGGTTTCGTAAATTTGCCTGTAGGAAGCCCGAAGGGCAAATTGAGCCATAGCGATATTGCAAGAATGGCGTAAAGCATCAGAAATATTTTCAACGCCGTGAGCGGAAGTTCCCTTCTGGACAACCCAGCATCGGACAGTGAAATCATCTGTTTTCCAAACTCCATTGCAATTAGCGGTTGAGTGTTCAGTTATAACACCGTGATCCAAAAGTGTAGCAGCCACTATTGGCTTGAAAGTTGAGCCAGGTTCGTAAACGAAAGCGACCGCTCGGTTTATGAACCTTTCATAAGGGAAGCGATTGTATTCGTTGGGGTCAAAATCAGGTTTTGAAACCATAGCGAGTATATCGCCTGTTTGGGGTTCAATGACAATAGCAACAGCGCTCTTAGGTTGAAACTTTTTCATCGCTTCTTCTATGACTTTTTCGGCAGCCTTTTGAATTTGCTCGTCAATTGTCAAAATAAGGCTTTCACCAGGCTGTGGCGACAAATAAGACTGGTAGCCAGTTGAAAGCGGTCGTCCAATTGCATCAACTTCAAATTCCATTGAACCTTCCTTGCCTTTTAGAACCTTCTCCCAACTTCGCTCAACGCCGTAGCGTCCAACATTGTCAAGGTTGACAAATCCTAAGGTTGAAGCAGCCAACCGACCGTAGGGATAAACCCTGCGCATTTCAGGTGATATTCCCACTCCTGCCTTAAGGATTCGCCAAAGGGAAGGAATTTTTTGCTTTCTTTTTGTTTCCAAAATCCACTTCAGTTTGCTCACTTCGCTTTCATTCAACTGCCGTGCAATCCAAATGAACCTAACCAAAATTGGCTTACCGTCTGCTTTGTTGCGTATAGTTTCGCTCAATCGCTTTGCCAAAACTTCTTGTGAAACTTTCTCAGAATTGATAATTTGACAAATTGACTTTGCTAACCTGGTGGCGATTTCACGACTGTCAAGGCTTGAACCCCAAACTTTTCGACCAGCCGCTTGCAAGGCATTGGGGTCAGCCCAGACGGAATAGGACGAACGGCAAGTCGCCAAAATTTGAAAATTGCGACTGTAAATATTTCCCCTCGCAGGTGCCAAATCAATTTTGCGAAGCCAAATCCTTTCTGCTTTCTTTTGCGCTTCTTGACAATTCAAAACCTGAAGGTAGAACAACCAACAGCCTAACCCAAGATTCAAAAATATGACGAAAATTACTGCCAAATGATACCTTGTGTCAAACATGCTTTCACCTCCTTCCCAACAGAGTTGGTTTTCGCTTAACTGTTTCAAAAGTCAGCAATGTAGGGTTGTCATGAGAGAATTGTGCCTGTCCTATTTTCTCAGTTAACTTTGAAAGGCGAAGAGCAATTGATGCCCTAATTTGATGGACTTGCATCTCTTTGGCTTTAATTTGTTTTTTCTGCCAATTGCAAAGTTCGTTTTCCATCAACATGAGCGCATTAACTGAACATAAAGCAAAAAAAAGGCAAAAAGGGAAAATGAGCCATTTCGCTAAACTTACAAAAGCCAGTAAGGGGTGCGGTTTTGTTTTTGTTTTCAATCGTCGCAAAGGCGGTTCTACAATTGCTTCCTTTTCCGTCAATAAATCCGCTTTGCGAATAGTCACTGCCACGAGAAATCCCCTCCTCTCATTTGACTCTTTCTGCTGCCCTCAACTTGCAACTTCGGGCACGAGGGTTTTGTTTTCGTTCTTGGTAAGAAGGACGGATTGGGTCTTTGGTAAGGATACGGAGCATCGGTCTGTCATCACCTTTTTCAGGTGGCTGAGCCAAAGCCGCAAAAGTTTCCTTGACGGTTTTATCCTCAAGGGACTGGTAAGTCAGAACCACTAAACGCCCACCTTTTTTGAGAACTTTTGAGCCTTCAACAATGCCAAAACGAAGGGCGTCAATCTCCTCATTCACAGCCATCCTCAAAGCCAAGAAAACTTTAGTCGCTGGATGAATTCGTCCGCCTCTCACACCTTTGACTTGCATAACAAGTTCAGCCAAAGCCTTCGCTGTCGGTATTCCACCACTTCTGTTTCGCTCCTTGACTATCGCTTGAGCAATTCGGCGTGCATCGTAACGGCATTCACCTGATTGAAGGAAAAGGCATTCAAGTTCGTCAGTTGACATGGTTTGAAGTAGCGTCTGAGCAGTCACATGAGAAGTTCTATCCATGCGCATGTCCAAAGGTGTATCGTCCAAGAAACTGAAACCTCGTTTGCTGTCCATTTGCCAAAGGCTCAGTCCAGGGTCAATCAAACATCCATCAACTTGACCAATGCCTACCTGTCTTAGTAGCCTTTGAGTATCCCTCATATCGCCATGAATAAGCGTCACCCTATCGGCATAGTCGGAAAGCCTTTTGGCTGATACCTCAAGGGAAGCAGCATCTCGGTCAATGCCGACGACTTTAACCTTGGGGTTGGCTTGAAGTATGGCGAGGGTGTGACCTCCAGTCCCAACAGTCATGTCAACAAGCACACCTTTTTTCAATTCCCAAACTCTCAAAAAGTCCAAAACCTCTTTCACCATTGCTGGCGGATGCAACCTTATCCCTTCTTCACTGGTTTCCTTCTTTCGTCTTTCAGTTACTCGCCTTAGCCACTGAAGGTCAATTGCCACAACAGTCTGCCTCCTCTCTTCACAAGCCCAATTCGGCTTGTAATTCTTTGACCTCTTGCGCTGTAATCCTACTGAAGCGATTTTTGTATGCTTCCTCGTTCATAAGTTCAACCCTATCGCCATTGCCAACGAAATAAACAGTTTTGCGTAAATTGCAATTTTCCCTTAAATTGGACGGAACAATAAAACGCCAGTTATTGTCAACTTTGACCTTCTGACCAAAACTCATAATTCGTTGGACAACAGGCGCAAGCCGCTGCGGGTTAGTTTGATAAAGTTCCATCAATCGCTGTGTGTATTTCTTCCAGTCTTCATTGGCAAAGATGTAAACGGTATCGTAAGGGCTAAGAGTAAGGTAAAATTCGCTACCTAACCTTTGCCTCAACTCTACAGGCACAACAACCCTTCCCTTGTCGTCCACTGAGTAGCGGACAGTGCCAATAAACCACTCATCTGGTCGCAACTCTACTGCTTGATGGACTTCCAACTCTTCCAATTTCAACTAACCTCCAAATAATTAGCAATTATTTCTGAAACTTTCCACTTATTCCCACTTTTTCCCACTCGGCTGTTGACACAAAAAGCGGATGCCCCAAGCAGCAGTTCGTTCACGCTGCTTGGGGTTAATTTTCAACTAAAGCGATTTTCTTCACTTCTTGAACTTAGTGATGAGGGCAATACATTAAACCGCCTAATGCCCTACTGCTTACGAAAACCTATTCAATCGCTAAATTTCCATTCACCTCCGAATTGGCAATTTCAGTTTGCTGCTTTTATGATAACATGACCTATCGCAATAATCAACCTTAATTGACAAATTGGCGTCAAAAGTCACAATTTAAGCCTTCTTTTCGGCAATTTCTAAATGCTTTTGAACGCTAACTGAAGCAGCCAACTGGGATGCCACTTTCCCAAAGGCTTTGGATGCCAGTGAGTTTGGTAAGGCTGCTACGACTGGCAATCCCAAGTCACTGCCTTCACAAACTTCAGGCATTAAAGGAATAGCGCCCAGAAACCTAATGCCTCTGATAGCAAACTCTGCTTCAACAGCCCCTCTTCTAAAGATTGCAGTTTCCTTGCCACAATGAGGGCAGATGAAGTAACTCATGTTTTCAACGACGCCTAAGACAGGCACATTAAGCCGTTCAAAAGTTGCAGCACCTTTGAGGGCATCGTAGAGGGCTACATCCTGAGGCGTTGTGACGATGACAGCACCTGTGACAGGGACGAGTTGAGCCAAAGAGATTTGAACATCACCTGTCCCAGGTGGCAAGTCAACTAGCAGGTAATCAAGGTCGCCCCAAGCGACATCAAAAAGCAACTGTTGAAGTGCACGAGCTAAAATTGGACCACGCCAAATCACTGGTTGGTCTTCTCCAATCAGAAATCCCAGCGATATGACTTTTATGCCCCAAGCCTGCAGCGGGATTATTTTTTGGGCTTTTTCGTCGTAGTCAGGTGTTTGCTTTATCCCGAGCATTCTGGGGACATTCGGTCCGTAAATGTCAGCATCCAGCAATCCAACTTTTGCGCCAGTTTGAGCGAGCGCAATGGCAAGGTTGACAGCAACTGTAGTTTTGCCCACGCCACCTTTTCCGCTCCCGACAGCAATGATATTCTTGACACCTGGCAGAACTGTTTGTAAGGCTTGACTTCGCATGACTTCAGCAGAAACAGTTACATGAACTTCCCTAACTCCAGGCAATTGAGCAACTGCTTGGCGTGCTGCTTGGGCGATGTGCTCTCTGAGTGGACAAGCAGGTGTTGTCAAAACCAAGTCAAAGAAAACACGGTCTCCTTCAACTCGCAAATTGCGAATCATGCCCAGCGAAACCAAATCTCTACCAAGTTCTGGGTCATGAACTTGGCTTAAGGCTCTCAAGACTTGTTCTTCGTTTAATGGCACAATTTTTCACTCCTTTCACTGCTCAAAATATGCTGTCAAAACTTTGTTGCATCTTTGACCCATGTCAACTGTCATGTCAAACTTCTGTAAGTGGTGATGCAAAGGCAGGTAACAAGGCTATACGAAATTTGATGTTTTAAATAAACCCACAGAAGCCTAAATGACAAGGCAAGCAACAGGAAGGCTAACAAGACGCTCCTTAAGTTCCTCTGTCCCTTCCTCATCGTTCCTAAACTGAAAAAAATTTCACCACTTGGACGAGGGGAAACATCAAGTTTTCTTTGCTGATGTCAACCTTTTTGGTTTTTTGTTTGCTTTTGCCCCTTGCCTTTTGCTTCCCCTTCGCCCAGCCTTACATTCGGACTTGAATTAGCCCAATCAACTGTTTGGGGTGAAGGTAAGCGTTTAAGGGGGCGTGAATGACCTTGCTACGATATGGTCTTTTGAAGACCTTAGGCGGTTTAGTCTGCCACGAACTGAATTATTCTGTCTCAAAAGCAAAGTGTGGGGATACGCTTGAAACTGGAGCGCAAGGATAGTGAAAACAAAATGGAGCGGGCGACGGGACTTGAACCCGCGAACCCTCGGCTTGGAAGGCCGATGCTCTACCAACTGAGCTACGCCCGCCTTTAGAAAGTCTTACAAGAAATGTGCCGACATTAATTATACTCAATCTTTGCTTTACAGTAAAGGGGGCAGGAGCAGTTAAGTTATAAGTGATGCTTCAAGGCTATATTCCACCATTGCTTTCACTGAATTCCAAAAAGCCAAACCAAAGGCAATCAGTTACACAGCGAAACATTGTAACCGTCAACCCTTGCTTGCACTCTATCAGCGACGGTGATGAAAAATGAAGGCGAAGTTAGCGATTGGGTCGGCAGTTTTGGCAGCGATTGTGATTGCGTTTGTATTCGTGATGGGCAAGCGAACTCAAAATGAAAGCCATCACAGTCACGAACTTGCGGCTCAGGAAACTGCTCCTGCCATTGAAGTTGAAACAGTTCAAGCGAAATTTTTGAGCGTCCCTGAAAGACAAAACTTCACCGGCACTGTCGCTTCATCGTTGACAGCGGATGTTTCTGCAAAAGTCATGGGCAAAGTCATCGCTATTTATGCCCGAGAGGGCGACAGGGTTCAGGCTGGTCAAGTTTTAGTCCAACTTGACAACTCCGACCTTTTGGCTCAAGTGCGTCAGGCTGAGGCTGCTGTCGCAGCGACTCGTGCCGCCTTATCGCAAGCCATTATTGCCCTTGACATCCAACGAACTCAAAGCCAAACGAGAATTGAACAAGCGAGAGCCGAACTAAACCAAGCCCTTGAGCAACTCAGCATCGTCAAGGAAGGAGCACGAAGACAGGAAAAGGCTCAAGCGGACGAAGGAGTCAGGCAAGCCCAAGCCGCTTACGAGCGAGCAAAAGAAGCAGTGAAAATGGCTGAAGTTGAACTTCAGCAGGCTCGTGAAGGTGTCAAGCAAGCGGAAGCAGCCTTTGAAGCGGCGAAACAGCAACTTGATTTGATGCGTGAAGGATACAGAAAACAGCAAATCGCTCAAGCGGAAGCGGCTTTCAAACAGGCTGAAGCCAACTTGAAAGTCGCACAAGCCACTTACGAACGATTTAAGCCTCTCGCCGAAGAA
Organism: Armatimonadota bacterium; assembly: GCA_025060305.1. Taxonomy (GTDB): domain Bacteria; phylum Armatimonadota; class Fervidibacteria; order Fervidibacterales; family Fervidibacteraceae; genus Fervidibacter. The sequence goes on from JANXCD010000057.1 coordinate 9,164, forward strand.
GGCGTCATAACGAAGCAGCGATTTGACGAAATCGTTTTGCAACTTGAATCTGCGAAAGCCCAATACGAATCGGCAAAGGCTCAACTTTCAATGATGCGAGAAGGTTTCAGGTCGCAGGAAGTCCGTCAAGCGGAAGAGAATGTCCGTCAAGCGGAAGCGGCTTTGAGGATAGCGAGAGAACGAGTGCGAATGGCTGAATCGGCTTACAACGAGCGCCTTAGTGCACTGAAGCAAGCGGAAGCGGCTTTGAAGGCTGCTGAACAGCAGCGAGACCTCGTCTACGAAGGCGCAAGGAAGCAGGAAATCAGGCAAGCGGAAGAACGAGTCAAACAGGCTCGTGAAGGCTTGAAGATGGCTCTTGCGGCAGCAAAGGAAGTTGACATCAAAGCCGAACAAGTTCGTATGCTTCAGGCTCAACTTCGTCAAGCGATGGCATCGCTTGCAGCCGCACAAGTTCAACTCTCCTACGCCACGATAACCGCTCCCTTTTCTGGCGTCGTTGTCAAGCGCCATGTTGACCCTGGCGATATGGCGTCACCGGGCATGCCTTTGTTGACAATTGTTGACCCATCTTCCTTCAGGCTTGAAGTCACCGTTCCAGAAAGCGCCATGAAGTTCATCCGCATCGGCGATGTCGTTTCCATCACTGTTGACGCCTTAGGTCAAACTGTCAACGGTCGCATTTACGAAATCGTCCCGAGTGCCGACCCTGTCAGCAGGACATTCATTGTCAAGATAAGCCTTCCTCAAGTGAAAGGCTTGATGGCTGGGATGTTCGGGAGAGCAGAGTTCAAAACGGGCGAAATCAAAGGCATCTTCGTCCCCGAATCAGCCGTTTGGCGTGAAGGTAGCCTTGAAGGTGTCTTCGTGATTGAAGGCGAAAAAGCAGTCAAACGCGTCGTCACTACGGGCAAGAAACTCAACGACCTCGTTGAAATCCTCTCCGGCTTGAACGAAGGCGAATTGGTTGTCAAGAAAGTTGATGACCGGCTGCGTGACGGAATGAAAGTCCGCATCGCCCAGCATTGAAAGAAACGATAAGTGGGGTGTCCTGCCATGAGCGAGAGACCTTTGGGACTTTCCGGACGAATTGCTGCCTACTTCAGCGACTCAAAACTGACACCGCTCTTCATATTCGCCAGCATAATGCTCGGCGTCTTT
>JANXCD010000058.1 GCA_025060305.1 Armatimonadota bacterium
TCGCTCACCTTTCCTTACCCATCCCATCAAATCACCTTTGTCAGGGTCGTAAAAGTAAAACTCTTCAACTCCATAGTGTTCGTAAAAGTTCAGTTTGTCCACAAAATCTCTCAAAGTGTTGGAAGGTGACCAAACCTCAAAAACAACTTGTGGCGGGATGTTCTCTTCTTGCCATTGCAAGTATGAACGACGATGCCCTTTCGGTCTGCCAAAAACCACCATCACATCAGGAGCGGTGCATATACTCGGCTCTCCTTCAACAGGATACCAAAGCAAGTCCGCTGCCACAAAGACATTCAGGTCGTTGCGAAAAAGCGCTTTCAAGTTGTCAAACAGATAAACGATATAGTGAGCCTGCAAAGTGTTATCTGCCATAGGTTTGCCATCACTCTCTGGGTAGACTATTTCACCCTTAACTTCTACTTCAACGCTCATCTTCTTTCACCTTTGGTTGACAGTATGGACAAAAGTTTATGTGTTTTTGCTTTGAACTTCTTGAAGGGGTTGTTTTGCTTCTTTGGCTGCACGAAGAGCGCCAAAAATATCACGGATGCCTAATGACTCAATGACTTCCTTATAGCGAGTGATGTCTGTTCTTGCCAAGTAGCGCAACATTCTTCGTCGCTTTCCATGAAGCAAAAGCAAACCGCGCCGAGAGTGTTTGTCTTTTTTGTGACGGCGCAAATGTTCCACAAGTCTGTTAATTTGCTCCGTCAAAATTGCAATTTGAACTTCAGGCGAACCAGTGTCTTTAAGGTTACGCTGCCAGCGCTTGACGATTTCTAACTTTTCTTCTTTCGTCAATGCCATAAGATTCCTTCACCCCTTGTGGTTGATTGGTCATGAATTCCCAAAGGCAGTTACATGCAAATTTGTCGTTGAGGCAAAACTATATCACCTTTGAAGTGGAGTGGCAGCCAATTTTTTGAGTTCTCGCACAATGATTTCCTTTAACTCAGCCCACTCCTCACGGGCACGCTGATATTCAGCAGTTGCCAACCGAATTTGCTCATCAACCTGTTCTCGGTAGGCTTCAAGGGCAAAAACACAAATAGCAGCAAATTCTGGGTCAATCATCTCATTTCTCGCTAATTCCAAGTATCGGTAAAAGTTGCCAATCGCTCCCACTGAAGCAGTTGCAGCACCAACTGTTCTTACTTCTGGTGCGCCCATTGGTCCTCCTGGCATTCCAGGACCGCCTGGCATGCCCATCGGTCCCATCATCGGTGCGCCCATTGGTCCTCCTGGCATTCCAGGACCGCCTGGCGTGCCCATCGGTCCCATCATCGGTGCGCCCATTGGTCCTCCTGGCATTCCAGGACCGCCTGGCATGCCCATCGGTCCCATCGGTGCACCTGGTCCGCCTATCATCGGTCCAGCGCCTGCGATAGTTGCGACAGCAGTTCCACCTACCAACTGAGCGCCCAAATTGCGCAATCTTTGGAGTAACTGCTGTCTGATGTCGGGAAACCAGTTGAGCAACTCTGTTAAAGTTTCCTTTCGGTCTTTCAGACCCAAGCGAATAATCCTTTGGGGAAACGGTTCACCACTGACTGGTGCAAGGACAGGATTGAGTTCGCCTGCAACAAGTGGTGATGGCTGACCCCTTAAGACCAATTGAGAGAAGCGCCAAGGGGTTAATCTTGCCTTTGCTGCGATAGGGAGCAAAGTTCGCTGCAAAGTATCAACACGCCAGCGAGTCTCACGCCAGATGTTCAGGTTTACCGATGTTTGTATCATTCGTTGCTCGGAAGCAATTAATGGCTCCCGAAATGCGATAGGGACAGACATGGTTCTCAAGGCGAGGTCTTCAGCGGATTTGCGTGTCATGATAGGTTGAGGTCTTAGTACTTTTCTGCGAACTTTTGGGACAGCCCTCAAGGAAGGAGGGACAACAACCACCTCTCTTCTCTCAGTTTGGATTTTTCTTGCAGGCTCAGCCTTTGGTGGTGCAACTTTCCATTTAGCAAAATCAATGTGGCAATCTGGTTCTTCAGCCAACTTTGCTAAACCTTCACGGATGAGCCTTCGGTTTAAACTGACCCATTGCCCCTTTTCGGCATAAAAAACTTCTGCCCTGACATTTCCTTCTTCGTCTTTTGGTTGCTTTGAACAAACATTTATGCGCACCAATTTGCCTTCAACCAATTTCTTCAACAACTGAATTGCCCTTGCCTCTTCAGCGGTTCCTTCAGGGATTTGGATTCCGATAAGCCTTACAGTTCCAACCCCTTCAACTTGTAGCATGTTTGGTCTTTCAACGGCTGAGCAGATGTAAATACCTGATTGCACCTTTTCTGGTTCTTGACCTGCCAATATGACTAAGCCGACGAGAGATAAAATAACAATGGTAACCCAAATTAGCCATCTCGTCACTTTTATCGCCTCCTTTTCTGGATCGCAAAAAATTGTAAAGCACTTTGCCACTCTCGTCAACTAAGGTGACAATGACGCCAGTTCACTCATTCTAAGTAAATTTGTCGGCATAAATCCCAGCAATAAAACAGACAAGGCACAAGCGCCTATTACTAAACCGACCATTCGCCAAGGTGCAATCAGTCGGGTTTGAGATGTCGGCGGTTGAGCAAACATAACCATTGCTACTCGCAAATAGTAGAAGGCAGAAACAACGCTATTTAAAACTGCAGTAATGACGAGCCACAAGTAACCTGCTTCTAAGGCTGCTTTGAAAGTAACAAACTTAGCCCAAAAACCAGCGGTGAAAGGAATTCCCGTTAAACTTGCCATGAAAATGACCATTGCCCAGCCGAGAGGGAGATGTCTATGTGCCAGACCAGTCCACTCATTCAAAAGTGCTGGTGCGCCTGTTTCCTTTTCAACCATCTGCGTCACCATAAAAGCGCCAATTGTCATTAGTGTATATGCCAAACCGTAAAAAACTAAAGCAGCCATCCCTGACTCATCTAAAGCCAAGACAGCCATAACCATGTAACCTGCGTGAGCAATTGAAGAATATGCCAACATGCGCTTGATGTTTTGCTGCGGCAAGGCTGCTAAATTTCCGACAGTCATTGTCAGTGCAGATAGAGCACTTAGAGCCAAAGTCCAAATTGGCTTGACTTGCGGAAGATCAAAACCTAATTCCATGATGCGAAACATTGAGGCTATCAAAGCGACCTTAGGTGCTGTAGCCATGAATGCTGTAATGGGTGTCAAAGCGCCATCATATACATCTGGCGCCCATTGGTGAAAGGGAACTAAAGCAATCTTGAAGGCTAAACCTATCATCAACAAACATAATCCAATGGAAAGGGGCAAAGTTTGTGTTGGAAGCATCCGCTCCAAAGCCATCAAATTAGTTGTGCCCGTAGCACCATAAAGGAAAGCAATCCCGTAAACGAGAAAGGCAGAAGCCATTGCACCTAAGAGCAGATATTTGAGTGCTGATTCCGTTGGGTAAGGTTGGTCGCAAGCATATCCTGTCAGCACATAAAGCGCTAAAGACAATGTGTCAATAGCAAGGAAAAGGATAATCAAATCAGTAGCGCTAACGAGGAACATAGCACCAGTGCAAGAAAGCAAAAGCAAAACGCAATATTCTCCGATGCGCCTGAGCCATTTCCTGTCCTGCAAATATTCCCAAGAGGAAATCAGCGATAACAAAGCACCAACGAGGATAACGAAATGGAAGGAAAGAGCAAACTTGTCAAGTTTGAGCATGACTGTGCCGTCAAGCAATGCTTCCGATGTGTAGTCCCATGAGAATACAGTAACAGCGAGGGCAATTAGCAAACCAACAACTGTTAACTTGAAGACGCTTTCTCTTGCTCGTCCCTTTGATGCAGCGCTCAAAAGTAGCAAAAGGAGAGACCAAAGGACTAAAATCGCTTCTGTCCTGCTTGCCGATAATATGGTTTCTATCATTGTTGATTTCCTCCTCGCTCACCTTTTTCGTTTTTTAGCCCATAAAGGCATAACGCATTAACCTCATTTCGTCAACCCTTACCAGAAACGCTCACCGACTTTCGGTTGAGTTCCCCTTAACCACTCGCTCACTGACAAACTTTTTTTGCCTTCGGTTTGTAATTCCGTCGGCATTAATAAGCCTTCACCAGTGGCAACAATTAATTTATCTTTGTCAATGGCAATTATTGTCCCTGGTGGCTTTTGGGTTTTCTCATCAAGCACCTGAGCCATCCAAAATTTCAACCTCTTACCTCTAAAGAAAGCGTAAGCGCCAGGTTCAGGGTTCAAAGCACGAATTATGTTTCGGATTTTGATGGCAGGTTGTGAAAAATCTATGTGAGCGATTTCTTTCGGCAAGATTGGAGCATAGGTTGCCTGTGAATTTTCTTGTGGGATGCGTGGTGCTTCATCACGCTCAACCAAACTCAAGGTCTCAACAAGCAACTTGGCAGCCACTTCCGCTAACTTTCGGCTTAAGGTTCCAGCAGTATCGTCAGGCTCAATAGAGACTTGACGCTGCAAAATTATGTCTCCTGTGTCCATACCTGCATCCATGAACATGGTTGTGACACCAGTTACCTCGTCACCATTCAAAATTGCATGCTGGATAGGAGCAGGACCACGATATTTGGGCAAAAGCGATGGGTGGACATTAATGCAACCTTTTAGCGGGATGGCGAGGAACTGCTCTCTCAAAATCCGACCATAGGCGACAACAACTAAAACATCAGGACGAGTTTGAGCAACGATTTTCAAACTTTCAGGTTCGTTCAATCTCTCAGGTTGAAAAACCTTCAAACCAATCTGAGATGCAAAGATTTTAATTGGAGGTTGTGTCATCTTCAAACCACGACCAGCAGGTTTGTCAGGTTGAGTTACGACAAGAGCAACCTCATGACCTGATTCTACGATTGCCTTCAAAGAAGGGATCGCAAATTCTGGCGTGCCGAGAAAGACGAGCCTCATCTTTTCCATCTCCTTGTGACTTCACAAGTTTTGTCCATGTCAAAATTTTGGCGGTGATGAAAATGCCAGTTCGCAAAATCATAACACTTGGCAACCCAATTTTGCGCCAAAAGGCACAACCTGTTAGCAAAATCACAAAATCCGAACAGCGCCTAATTGATGACTTGTTTGAGACGATGGAAGAATACCAAGGTGTTGGCTTAGCAGCGCCTCAAATCGCTGTCCCAAAGCGAATTTTTGTTGCTCGTTGGGAAGACGAAGCCTTTGCAATTATCAATCCAGTAGTTGAATGGCGAAGCAAAGAAATGGTCAAGGATATGGAAGGTTGTCTGTCCATGCCTGGCGTCCAAGCAAAAGTTAACAGGCATTTGAAAATCCGAGTTAGAGGACTTGACCGAAATGGAAAATTGTTTATCCTTGAACCTGAAGGTTGGTTGGCAAGAATTTTCCAGCACGAAATTGACCACCTTGATGGAATCCTCATCATTGACAGAAGTGACGAACTTTTCTGGGTCAAAAGGGAGTTGAACAAAGACGGAAAAGAAAAAACGCTCTTCATACCTACGACCAAATCTGAAATAACTGAAGCCTTTCAAAGGCGCAAAGGAATTGTGAGAATTTGATGACTAATCTCTTAAGCAAAGACTCTTTGGCGAAAGCGAGTTAGAGACTGAGCATCCATAAACCACCAGCAAATTTTGCAGTAAAGAGCATTACTCACTATTGCAACAATTTCATGTAGCGCAAAAGTTTGATAGCAATAAGTTCAAAGGGTCGTTGAATTCGTCCAGAAAAGAACTTTCGCTCTGTTAGGGGTTCAATGAGTATCGCTTTCATTCCCGCTCGTTTCGCTGCCAAGATATCAGTGAAAATCTGGTCTCCAATCATGACCGCTTGCTGAGGAGTCAAATTTTTCAGTTTCAAGTAACGATAGAAAGCGAACCGACGAGGCTTACCTGCAGAGGCAATTCCGATAATGCCAAGTGTATCTGCGATTTGAGCAACTCTTTTGCGAAAGCCAGCATTTGAGACAATAACAATTTGAAAACCTCTTGCTTTTGCCTCCTCAACCCACTGCTTTATCGGTTCACTAACTTTGTTGCTTCCCCAAGGCGTTAGTGTGTTGTCCAAGTCAACAAAGATGATTCGTATGCCGCTTTCCCATAGTTCTGCTAAAGGCACATCAGTTATTTCTTTGAAATGTTGGTCTGGGCAGATAAACTTAAGCAGCCACAATAAAAATGAATGAGCCATTAACCTCTCACCCCTAATGCGGGCTGCCACAAAGAGTTTGCCAGCAAAAAGTAATTAAGGCAATACAAAAAGTTTCAAAGGAGAAGGTAAAGACAAATTGACAGGCAAAAAGTCTATGCCTTTGGGCAGCAAAATTTAATTGGGCATTCGCCCTTTGTTGAAAAGTCTGGATGAAATCTGCCTGTAAATTTTGAGAACAGAAATTCGCCATCAATCAAGGGCTGAAGCCAAAAGTATGATAATGCTTGTCAATAACATTTGCAACAAAGAGCCTTTGTGTCAAAATCCTTCTGGCTCATTTATCAAAAATTTGTGAAAGGAGGCGGTTTGAGTGGCGACAATTTATTACGATGCGGATGCGAGTTTAGAACCATTGCGAGACAAGAGAGTGGCTGTTTTGGGTTATGGAAGTCAAGGACACGCTCACGCTCAAAATTTGCGAGATAGCGCCATCAAAGTTACTGTCGGTTTAAGAGAAGGCAGCAAAAGTTGGGAGCGAGTTAAGGCTGACGGGCTTGAACCAGCAACAATTGAAGATGCAGTTAAACAAGCGGATTTGATTGCTTTCTTAATCCCAGACACCGAGATGCCAGCAATGTATCGTGAGAGCGTTGCAACTAATCTGCGTGAAAGACAAGCCTTGTTGTTCGCTCACGGTTTCAACATTCACTACCGACAAATTGTCCCTCCTGAATTTGTTGATGTCATTATGGTTGCACCAAAAGGTCCGGGCAATTTGGTCAGGCAAATGTTCGCTGAAGGCAAAGGCGTTCCAGCACTCATAGCCGTCCATCAAGACTACACTGGTAACGCAAAAGAAATTGCCCTCGCTTACGCTAAGGCTTTGGGTTCAACAAGGGCTGGAGTTATTGAGACTAACTTCGCTGAAGAGACTGAAACTGACCTTTTCGGTGAGCAATGCGTTTTGTGCGGTGGCGTTACTGAACTCATTCGTGCTGGCTTTGAAACTTTGGTTGAAGCAGGTTACCAGCCTGAAGTTGCCTATTTTGAATGTCTGCACGAACTTAAACTCATCGTTGACTTGATTTACTCTCAAGGCATTAGTGGCATGAGGAAGTGGATTAGCGATACTGCCAAATATGGAGATGTCACTCGTGGGCGAAGAGTTATCGGCGAAGAAACTCGCAAAGCGATGAAGGAAATCCTTGAAGAAGTCCGAAGCGGTCAATTCGCTCGTGAATGGGTTCTTGAAAACCAAGCAGGGCGACCTGTCTTTCATGCTGAACTTGATAGACAAAGTAAACACTTGATTGAGCAAGTCGGCGCAAAGTTAAGAGCAATGATGCCTTGGTTGCGTTGAAGTTAAGAAGAGGTGAAATTGCGATGCCCAAAACTTTGGAAGGGCAAATTACAGCAAAAGATTTGAAATTCGCAATTGTAATCAGCCGCTACAACAGTTTGGTGACGCAAAGGTTACTTGATGGTGCCTTGGACGCCTTAAGGCGTCATGGTGTCAACGAAAATTCAATCGTAATTGCTTGGACGCCAGGTTCTTTTGAAATTCCGCTTGTGGCGCAAAAGTTCGCCAAAAGCGGAAAGTTTGATGCAGTGATTTGTTTGGGTTGCATTATTCGTGGCGAAACTCCGCATTTTGAGTATGTTGCTAACGAAACTGCCAAAGGCATAGCACAAGTCATGTTGGACACTGAAGTCCCCATCGCTTTTGGCATAGTCACTGCCGATAACCTTGAACAAGCCCTTGAGCGTGCAGGTGCAAAAGCAGGCAACCGAGGCTTTGACGCAGCAATGACAGCGATGGAAATGGCAAATTTGCTCAAGCAAATTGAGGCTGAAGCGTAAGCATGCAAAAACATAATCAGTTGCGGTTTTTACATCAGACGAAAAATTAAGCAAGTAAGATTGTGAAAGTGAGAAGTTAAAGCCACAACTTCTTCGTTTGTTGGTGAAAATGCAATGGTGGAATGGTTAGAGATTTCGCTAATTACATCGCTTTCTTCCATAGAGCAAATCGTTGGAATGCTTGATACTTTAGGTTGCGTTGGGACGGCTCGAATTTGGAACTCGGATTTAGATTCTGAAGGTCAACAGAATGCAGTGCAAGTTATCGGCTATCTGCCTGCAACAGAGGATGTGGTTGAAAAGTTGGTCTGGCTGCAAGAACAATTGGATTATGCTGCCGCTCATGGCTGGATTTGCAAACCTGTTTCAGTTACAACCAAACTTTTAGATGCTGAAGAGTGGGAAGCGCCTTTGCGTGAGGTTCTGCCGCCTTTGTTTGTTGGTCAAAGGTTTATCATCGTGCTCACCGATGACGATATTGACAACTCTGAAAACCGCATTATCCTAAGGCTTCGCAGTTTGGGAGGTTTTGGAACTGGACACCACCCAACAACAAGAATGTGCATGGAGTTTCTTGAAGAGTCAATGAGCACCAATCATTGGTCACTTGAAAATCGTCAGGTTAAAGGCAAGAGGGTCTTAGATGTAGGCACAGGCTCAGGAATACTCGCCATAGCAGCAGTTAAAATTGGTGCAAGTCAAGTAATCGCTACGGACATTGACGATGCTGCCCTTAAAGCAGCAAAAGAAAACGCAAAACGCAACCAAGTTGAAGGAAAAATCAAATTCGTCAAGAGCGATTTGCTTTGGCAAGTTGAGGGTCAATTTGAGATTGTGCTCTCTAACTTACTCACTCCGCTCATCAAAGATTTGGCTTGGCAAATAAGATCACGAGAGGCTTTAACTCCTGAAGGTTTGTGGCTCGCTTCTGGCATTTCAACGGAAGGGTGGAAGGAAGTAAAGCCTTTACTCATAAAGTTAGGGTATCGCATCATCACTGAAAAGGAATTGGAAGGATGGGTTGCTTTCAAAGCGGGATTGCGTTAGAGCCAGGTTGAAAGGCAAATATCACTTTCTAATCGCTTTCTTGGTGCTCCATTTTTCGTTTTTCAAATCGTTGCCAATACCCCAAACCTTGAAACCTTTTCCTTCACGGCGATAACGCAAAGGTTTTCCATCAAATAAATCTTTTGGGCACACTGGACAAAAAGCAGGAAACTAAATCCGAGAAAGTGCTCAGAGAAGAGCAAGACAAAGCCAAAATATACGGAGATCAAACAGTAAGGGGAGCATGTTTTACAGTGTGCAAAACTGTAAAGGAGGCTTCTGAAATGGAAAGCAGTAAAATTTGCGTGCTTTGCGTCGTTCCGAAAAGCCAAAGAGAGATGAAAATTCGCACTGAAACATGGGAGGAGATTTTACGAAGATTTGATGTCAAAGCAAATGAAAGTGAAAGCAATTGGACAAGCGATGATTTGGCTAAGCAAATTTGCGGTTGCGATGCTGTCCTAACAGGTTGGGGTTCGCCACCTTTCACTGAGAAAGTTTGGGAACAGGCTAAACAGTTGAAACTTATCGTCCACATGGCAGGCTCAGTTAAGTTTTTGTTTCCCAATGATACTGTCCATCGTTTTTGCATCCCTAAAAACATCACAGTTGTAAGTTGCGCTCAAGCGCTGGCTATCAATGTTGCTGAGATGACAATTGCACTTATGGTCATGGCGGCTCGTAGACTTTACGAGCACATTCAGGCTTTTCGTGAAAGGGGCATCTGGAAAGACAAAAATCTGCCAACTAATTTCAAAACCATCAACGGCAGCACTGTAGGCGTCATCGGTGCAAGTAGGGTGGGAAGGGAAGTGATCAGGCTTTTGAAAGCCTACAGGGATGTCCGAATTTTGCTTTACGACCCTTATGTTTCGCTAAATCAGGGTAAGGAATTGGGCGTCATTTTGACTGACCTTGACACAATTTTTGCAGAAAGCGATTTCATTTCCCTTCATGCACCACTGACGCCAAAGACAGTCAAGATGATTGGCGAACGCCAGTTCGCATTGATGAAAGACGGTTCAATTCTCATTAACACAGCCAGAGGCAAACTTTTGGACACTGATGCTTTGGTTCGTGCCCTTCAAACTCGTCCCATTTTTGCTGTCCTTGATGTGACTGACCCAGAGCCTTTAACTTCCGACCACCCTCTCCGATTTTTGCCCAATTGCTACATAACGCCTCACATTGCAGGCGCTGGCG
>JANXCD010000059.1 GCA_025060305.1 Armatimonadota bacterium
GCAAGAGAAGGGATTGTCAAGGAGGATAGTTTGCAGCAAAGAGGGATTGATGAGATGGGTAGGGATGAGTATAAGAGGACATTTGATGTTTGGTAGGAAGGATTTGGAAGTATTGTTGTAGGCGAGATGAAGTTGAGAGGGAAATAGAGTTTTATCTTTGCGACTTTGAGTTGCTGAAAAATTTCCCAAAATCCCATGATTTGCTTGAGTTTTTAGAGAATGCAAAACTATAGTTTAAAGGAATTGATGTGAATTGACAGTTAGGTCTTAATAAGCCACGAAAAGCAGTTCGTCTGGTCTGTCCCGGCTTAGCACATATTGATGTGGCTTCTTCTTCAACTCCACATGCTGTTTATATCGCCGAAGCATGGATAGAAGCTCCTCCTCGGAAGGAATCCCCATTGAGTTATAGGAAAGCACTATGTATTTAACCTTATGGAACTTTTCAAACAATCTCTCAAAGGCGCTTCGGATACGGTCAGGGTCTGTCCAAGGGGAAGGCGTGTAACAGATGGGTCGAATTCGGTGGCTGTAATCTATTCGTTCTGACCAGTGCTCATAATCCACTAACCCCTCAAGGAAATGATAGAAAAAGTGATAATCTGGCTTGTCACCTCGAACTGGCAAGTAGGGCGGGTCAAGATAGACCAAATCCACTGGCTCATCTAACTCTAACTCAAACACATCCTTATTAAAGGCTCTGTTGTACCTGCCATTTGAGAAGACCAACGAATTGTATTCCCCTACAAAGTTCCGAAAGTGGGCAGGAAAAGGGGTGTCCCAAGTCGTCTTGTTGCCGAAACTCCTTTTAACATCTTTCAGCCTGATGTAAAGGTTTTTTCGGTGGAAAAGGTTGAAGGGGCGTTTGACTAAGCACGCTTGCCCTAGCGCAGCGAAAGCCAAAGCCCGTTTGTATGGGTTTTCCAGCAGGACATTAATGTTGGTCACAACCATATCCAGCCAGCGATTTTCCTCCTGCAGGTAGTAGATTCCCTCAAAGGTGTCCTGAATGAAGGTTGGATAATCAATGTCAGGATGTGGCGTAAGGAGGAGTTCTATCTCTGCTGGCGTTAAGGTTTCTGAATCATTCTCAACAAGCGCAAGAGCGACCTGATAGTTGAAAGCCAGAATATCGTTGCAAAATACTCTCTTCCCAAATCTTTTAGCGAGATAACCGACAACGGCTGTGCCGCTCATTGCATTTAGGAAGCACTCGAACTCAAGGTGCTGAATCTGCTGCCAAATCCAGTGAGCGATTTTCCGCTTACTTCCCAGATACCTTGTGGAAGGTAACTTGGGAACCTCCTCGGTGAAAAGTCTTGACTGTGGAGAATGAATCTTTCCCATCCCTGCTCAACGCCTCCTTAACCTTCTGCCCCTTGACCGCCAAAATTCTTCAAATTCCTCCTCTGACGAGAACTCACCCCTGCCCTCCCGCAAGCGGTCAATGTCTTTGATTGACCCTATTGCCGTAGTTGTGCCGGTTCCTGTAGAGCGAGAAGCGATACGCCATTTCTCCTGCACGATGACCTCAATGTTGGACACCAGAGACAAACTTGGAGCGCCGGGGTTCCAATCGTAGATAAATCCGACAACCCAATGCTCGGTGAACTCACCGTATGGTAAAATGCATCCGGGCATCTTCTTGTTAGGATTCAAGAAGTAACCACCAAAGCTTCCGAGAGTGAATCCAGTTATTCGGCTTCGGCTCTTTCGGCGAGCGGTTTTAATGTCAATGGCGACTTTGCGAGTTCCGAGGCAACCGCCATATAGAACCAACTCTGGATATTCTCTCACCCCACCTTGCATAACTTTACACTGGTAAGCCTGACGGGCGAACTTTTTAATTTTTTTTCCTTTGCGATTTCCTGAAAGATACCCGTTATAAGCTGCGGTATCTCTGGAATAGGGTAGAGGTTACCCTCTTCCTCAACGAATCCTTTAATGCTCCAAAGAAAACCCGAGAACAGCCGTTCCATGTCCTGCTTAATATCAACTTCATGCCTCTTCAACTCTACCATCCCCTTTAGCGTTGCATGGCGCCATCAGTCACGCCAAAGCAATTTCATTCACTCTGGACGCTCTTTACTTCAAAGTGTGTTGGTGGCACAAACTATGAGGTCATCACTCTCAAAAGGAGGTGATTTTCATGGCTATGCCACCTTTGCTAAAAATCTTAGACTCAGAAGAAAACTGTGTCAACATCCTTAGAAAGGCTCGCTTTAATGATAGTGTCATTTGCCCATACTGCCTAAGCAAGAAAGTCATAAAGTGGGGCAGTTATCGCAAGGTCTATCAAAGATACAGGTGCAAAGATTGCCCTTAAACCTTCAACGACAAAAGAAAAACCATCTTCGCTTATAAACACCTTTCCCTTGAGGGTTGGTTTTTTCTCTTGCTTTTTACCTTTTACGGTCACCTTTCTTTCAAAAGGGAAAGAAAATTCTCACTGAACGAATTCGGCGCTCAGTTCGCTCGTCATCAAACACTGGTTAAAGCCAGTGGCATGGGTAGCATAGCATCAACAAACTTTGGTTTGTGGTAAAGAGCGGTCGGTTTTTTGCCCCTTTTCAAAAATCTGTTGCTGCATCACGGGTCTGGTTAGCGTCCGACCGAAGAAAATTCGGTTTGGAAGCGTTGTTAAGTAGGGCGGATGAAATCCGCAAAAAAATCGGGCAGGCTTCGCCTGCCCCTACAATTGAGAAGGTTTCTCGTTCGCTTCATCGTAGGGTCGGGCTGCTGCTAGACCGGGAAAAATTTCGCATCACCTTTCACCAAAGTAAGTATTCAAGTGGTAATTGACAATATTTTCGGCGAGGTATTTGACATCGTCTTCGCTCATCAAGCCTGTCTTGACAAGGAATTCTCGGTTATCTTCAAAAAGTTTGCGGATGCTCAACTCAACCTCACGCCCTTTTGGCTTTTCCCACCAAGTGACTTTGAGGCGATACTCACTTTCTTTTGCCAAAGCGCAGTAGCGAACCCACAACTTCATGACTTCAATTCGCTGTCTCAGAATTTCATCTTTGCCGACTTTGGCGATTGCTTCGTCCAACTTAGCCTCAAGTTCCCTGAGCCGTTTTATTGGTCGGTCAGCGTAATGTGCTGGCGCCCACATCAGACACTTGATTTCCTCAAACATCAACCGCTCAACTTCGTCCCTGACCTCACGCACAATCTTTGCAGCAGGTCCGTAGTAGTTTTGGAAGAAGTCTCGTTTTGCCGCTTCAATGTCTAAGTTGGGGTCCCACAGAAGTTTTCGGTAAAGCCATTTAAGCAGTGGGTCAGGGAAGAATGCACTTGAAGGTGGGTCGCAATCAAAGAAACCGTTAAACCCTTGAGCGAGGTAGAACCGAATCTCTTCCTTCATGTCCTCAGGTTTCGGGATGAGGAAGACCCTGCCTGTAAGCAAGTGCCCAAGCAACACAAGGTCAAAGTAGTATTCAAACACTGTTCTTGTGCCTTTGAAATTGCTGAGGTATTTTCGCCACCTTTGGATATTCTCTCTGTAGGCGACATTGACAGAGTGAGTGTTCGTGATTGGCCCAAGCGCTGATGCTCCTCTCGGGCGCGGCGCATAGAGCAAATCCATCTCCCTACCAGAGTCAAGTAACTTCACTTGTTGTGGTGGTTCTTCGCTGCCGTGATACGCAATCCAACCGAAAACGCCTTTGAAGCCTTTTGCTTTCAGCGCCCGCCAAATTTCATTGTGGATGTGGATATACCAATCAGTTGGAGTCCAACCTTTCGCTTTGCACTTTTCGCATTGACAAAGTGACAAGTCTGCTGTATCTGCCGACCACATGCTGATGTAATCGGCTTCAGGGCAATTAGTGAGCACCCAGTTGACGGCGTTCTCAACGAACCAATTGAAAGCGTTCGGGTTGGAAAAGCAGAGTGTTTGTCCGGCAGGGGCGTCCCACGAGGGGTTTGGACGGCGAACCCCTTTCTCGTCGGCTGGCAGCCAATCCTGCTTGTCGGAATAGTCCATCTTCACTGGAGGTCGCCCGTCGGCAAAGAACTGGTATTCAATGAGTTGCGGCCAAATGTGTCCCCAACTCCGAGTCTTAAGCCCAATTCGGTTGATAAGTTCCCGTTGCTTTGGGTCTTTGGTGTATCCTGTGAAGTTAAAGCCCCAACAGGCATTCAGTTCCGGTCCGCCATAGGATGGGAGGCGATTTTCAAAAGCGGGTTCTCTCAAAATGTCAAGACCTTCACGGACGGAAATGTTCCGCTTTTTAGGGATGACAACGCCCAGCGGTTCTGGACCGTAAAAACGACAACCGATTTCTTCCAACAATGCATAAGCCCCGTAAATGCAACCTCTCGGAACGGAAGCCTCAATGAGCAATGTGTCCTTGCTTGCCCTAACGCGGAACCCGTCAAATTTCGCCACACCCTTCCGAACCCGAATCACCACCTTTGCTCCCGTCGCTTTTTGGCTTTCGTGAACGATGGGCAATTTCGCTCCGCTTACCCGTTCAATGTAGCGTTGAAAGATTTCCGCTGCGTAAGATGGGGGACCTTGTGAGGGTGCAACAATGGTCGCTTTCGGTTTGCCATCCTTGACCAATTCAACTGCCCCTACCGCCACGACCATCAAACACACAACTAATATCGCCCATGAAATTCCCCACGCCATCGTCCATCACCTCCACAAAAATTGAAGATTGTCAAGCCCCTTCAGGGCAAAACATCTCTCACAGTCCTAAAATGTCAGCGATTCCGTTCATTGCGGTCAAGACATTGGCGATGTGTTCTTCAAGGGGGATTCCCAATTCCTCAGCGCCGCGAACGATATCCTCACGACTGACTTTGCGGGCGAAGGATTTATCCTTCATCTTCCGGATAAATGTGTCAACCCTGACTTCGCTCAACTTCTTGTTTGGCATCACCAAAGCGCAAGCGACGAGGAAACCTGTTAGTTCGTCGCAGGCGAAAAGCACTTTTGCCATAAGCGTGTCGCGAGGGATTCCCGTCCAATCGGCGTGGGCTGCGATTGCTTTCACCATATCTTCAGGCAAACCTTTCTCTTTCAAAAAGTTAGCCCCAACGATTGGGTGTTCTGGCGGCTCAGGGTGCTTTTCGTAATCCAAGTCGTGTAACAACCCGACCAAACCCCACTTATCTTCATCTTCGCCGAACTTGCGAGCGTAGAACCTCATCGCCGCTTCAACAGCGAGCAAATGCTTGCGCATGTTCTCGTTCTCAATCCACTCACAGACCAACTGCCACGCTTCCTCCCTCGTCATACCACTTCACCTCCTGCCTAAGTTTTAACACATCATGGAATGCAACGATTAGGTAGCCTTTAACCCAAAGTTTCCCAACGGCTTCGCTGGTGCATACTTTGGTCATAGGTTGATTTTTTTTGCAGCGTGTTATCAATAAAAGTGGGCAGGTGATTGTAATGGTGTGGCGATGGGTTTTAATGGTCTGTGTCACGATGGTCTTAAATTCATGGTTATTGGCTCAACCGAAAGTGACCGTGCAGGGGACTTTAAAGGGTTATTTCATAACGCCACAAGAGGAACTTATCCTTCGCAGTGTTATCTTATCCAGTTCCGATGCTAACGAAACGGCAAAAGAAGAACTGCATTTGCTCTGGATGGGTTACTACTTTGAAGGTTGGCTGAAAAGCGAGAAGCCAGTTAAAAGCATTACCATTTTTGCAGATGGTCACCTAATTTGGAAGCGAGAATTGCCTAAAAGCATTTTGCAAGGTGCTGTTCCCGATTTGAAGTTACCCCTGCAACTTCATACCCGCTACGGCAAACTTTGGAAAGTTCGCCTTTCGTTTGAAGACGATGGAGTTACTGAATTGCCACTGAAGCCTGTAGGAGTGAAATTCAAATCTATTTTGCCCTTAAAAATTGATTGGCTTGATTTAGTGCGAATCAAAGTGGTCAAAAACTTTCTCGCTCGCTACGGCGACCTTCTCTTCCCTAGTTGGAACGCCGAACGAACCCCTTTTGCTTTGCAAGGCGAAGGGGGGCAATGGGTTTTCATCAACCATCCTAAACCACCTAAAGGTGCAAAGCGTTATCTCGGTCCGAGTCCGCTTAAAGAGAAAATTTGGGTGATTGACCGATGGTTAACTTTCAACATCCACCCAGAAGCAGCGGAAGCACCAGAGATTAATGGGGTTCACACAGTTGTGTTGCCATTCCGACCATATTGGTTTGCCTTGCCTGAATATGAGACGCAACGCAATGATATTGAAGCCTTGATGCGGTTGTCTACTATTTTGCACGAATGCTTTCACGCATGGTATAACCAACAACACTTTCTAGAGTTAGCTGTTAATTTACCCGCTAACTGGTTAGCGACAAGAGAATTCGCTCGCTTCTTTAGTGCCATCAAAAGCATGGAAACTGAATTGTTAGACCAAGCCATTACCGCTCAAGACATTGACCTGAAGAATGAAGCCTTAAAGCGCTTTTTAGTGCTGCGCAGGCATGAACCTCCTAAGCCTGAGTACCAAACCGTGTTGAAAGCAGGACAGATATCTGAACTGGCAGAGGGTGTTGCCAGTGTTCTTGAAGAGCAGGCCTTTAAGTTGTTGATGGAGAAATGGCACGAATACTTACCTTTGTTGAGCATAGACCCTTTTCTGCCCAAACAAAAAATTCATTTGCAACCTCGTTGGCGAAGTTATCCCAATTCTCCTTACTTCACTGGTGCTGCCCAACTAACTCTTTTAGAACAATTGGGAGTTGACTGGAAACAGCATTTGCAAGCCGCTAAGTTTCATGTAACTCTTGATGAAATGCTTTCAAAATTTGTCGCTTCAAAGGCTGTCGCTTGGCAACCCCTTTCGCCAGAGCAGGAATCAAAAATAGCGCAAGTCGTGTGGAAGCAAGTAGATGAACAGTTGGCGATATTGAAGCAAGCGGAAGTAGAGGTTCAAGAGCAAGGATTTGAAGAGTTCCGTAAGCGATTGAATGGGGAGAAGTTTGGATTATGGGTGAAGATTCTATTCCCCAAAGAAGTTTTGGCTCGTTTCCCTGCCATCCAATTCCCGATAAATGGTCAGTGGCAAGAGAGTTTGGATGTCTTTACATGGGATTGCCGAGTGGAAGTTCGCCGGCTTTGTTGGGTAAGTCAAGAGACGATGCAATCGCTGGTCGTTAGGGCTTATTTGCCTATGGAAAAAGATGAAGTTTTTTGGTTTCGTTGGTGGGGGCGTGATTTGGAATTGAAAGGAGAAGGTTTTGAATTGTATGTGCCACAGGCTCGTCTCATCAAGACAAAGGAATGCCTGTGGCTTGTCGGTCAAAGCCGCTCATTAAGCGGCGAAAATCCTTTATGGGCAAGGAGGGTGATGAACATGAAGCGTGCTGTTTGGCTTGCAGCATCACTGTCGCTTTTGTTAGCGATTTCCAACAATGCAGTTCGTGCTCAAGTTCCTGAAGGCGTATCCGTGACGGCTACAATTACAGGGAACTTTCGGGACGCTAACACAGGTCAAATCGTTTATCTGACTCTAAATGGGTTAGATGAAACGAATAACCCGCCTGGCAATTGGCATAGCATTGTCGGGGAGACCTACACTTTCAACATTACTATGGAAAGTTCAGAACCTATGAGTATGAGCCTTATATTGTTGGGCTTTGATGGACAGGAGTTAGCACGAGTAGAGGCTATTGAACAACCAACCCAACGACTCAGCGTTCAAGCTCAACAACAATCCCCTTATGGGTGCGAGATGAAATACCGACTCCGAGCGCACGTCAAAATTCCCTGTCCTGAGCATAAAAAAGTTATTTGCTCTGAATTCTGGTGGGAACCTTATCATGTCCCTCTCCCGCCGCCTCAACTTGGAACAGTTGTCGTGCATGTTTTTGATGGGGCAACAGGTCAACCTTTATCAGGTGCAGGAATTAACATCCCAGAGGCTGATATACTTGGCGCGACGAACCCACAGGGTATTTGGACAGGTCAATTATGGGCTGATAGGAAAGGAACAAGTTACACAATTATCATTAGCAGTCCTCCTAATCGGACACAAGTATGGTGCCTTATTCAGCAGAAGGTAAGGTTGTTTCCTCAGGGAATGCAGGAGGCTTGGGTTTATCTCTGGCCACACTATCCTATCTCTGGTCAGATTCAGTTTGAAGGTCGTAGCGGTGATCCACAACAAGCAACGGTCAAAGCAACCAAAGGGAAAATAACCCTTAATGGTGTCGTTAATCCCGATGGTTCTTTTGTCATCCCAGGGTTCGGAGGAGCGCCTACAGAGGGGGAATGGACTGTTACTGTGACATATCCAGGTGCTGTATCCATTACACCACCGTCAAGGAAAGTAGTCGTGCCTAACCATTGTGGGGTTGGTGCTATCCGTCCAGGTTCTCATAATCCTGTAGATGCAGGTGTTTTCGTGATTAGACTACCTTTCCCTAAAGGTCCTGGCGGAGGTGGTTAGCACATTGATAGTCGTTTGATATTTTCGCATCAATCGGTTTTTTGACAGCCATAGGGGAAAATGGGCGGGCTTTGTGCCCGCCCTTAAATTTTCATCTGTCAAAGTTCAGCCATGATTGCTTTCAAGTTTTCCAAGCACCTTCTCACGCACTCAATTGGTGGGTAGGCGTAGGTCTCTTGCTCAATGATGAACCATTCTGTTCCGCCAACAGCGTCGCAAAGTGTCAAGACTTCCTTCCACTTGACTTCCCCTTCACCCACGATCGCTTTGGGATTTGTTGACGAAAACTCTTTCAAGTGAATGGTCTTCGCACGACCAGGGTAGCGCTTGAGGATGTTGACAACCTCGTCGGCACTTATTCCTCCGTGCATGGCGTTGCCTGTGTCCAGTTGCATGACAACTTCTGGCTTAGTTGCGCTGAAAAGGATGTCCCACAAGTTTTGCCCATCAAACTGTTGTTGGAACTCAAAATGGTGGTTGTGGTAGCCAACTAACATGCCCTCAGTCTTAACTTTCTCCGCAAGTTCGTTCAAGAAATCGGCGAACCTGAGCCAATCTTCCTTTGTGCGTCGCCAATCATCACCGATCCAAGGGATGATGAGGAACTTGTTTCCGAGGGTTTGGTTGAACTCAATCGTTCGTTTCAGTTCATCTCCGCGAAGGGTGTCAATTCCAGTGTGAGTTCCCGCAACTTTCAAACCCAAATCGTCAAGAATCTTCTTCAACTCTTCGGCACTCCGACCATGATAGCCGGCGAACTCCACGCCTTCGTAGCCCATCTCCGCAATCGCTCTCAATGTCCCTTCCAAGTCCTTTGCGCAATCTTCGCGAACCGAATAAAGTTGCACCGCCACAGGAATCTTCCTCATCTTCGTCCGCCTCCTTTCAATATTTTCGTCGCCAATATGATAGCAACTTGAACCATTGTTGGCTATCAGGGAAAGCAAGAGCGATTTGATTGCCCTTAAATTCTCATGAATGTCAAGGTTGCCAATTGTGTCAATGTATTCGCAGGAGATTGCGCCATCGTAGCCGACTTCTTTCAAAGCCTTGACAATCGCTCCAAATTCAACGCAACCTTTGCCCATCGGGACTTGCACTTCATCCCAACCTTTACTTCCTGCATCTCGGAAGTGAACATGAGCGACATGCGGCAACAAAAACCGATAATCGTCAAGCCCCAGACCTTGAATTGAGAAGTGGGATGGGTCAAGGGTGATTTTCAAGCCCTCAACTTGCTCAACCAAAGCCAACGCAACTTTCGGGTTTTCGGCGATTTGGAAGAAATGCGGCTCTATGGCAATGGTGACACCGAACCTGCAAGCAATCGCCACAAGTTGACGCAGCCTTTGGATTTCCTGTTCCATGGTCGTCCCACGCTGAGCCGTGCCCAAAGTGATGACTGGGATGTTCAAATTTTGAGCGGCGATGCAAAGTCCTTCCAACCTTCGCTGCTGTTCTGTCAAGTCGTTCGTTCCCAAACCGGCGTTGAATGCAATTGGCTTGATTTGATTTTGCTCGCATAGTTTTTTGAGCCGTTCGGCAGACCTTTCAGGTTGAGAGGCAATTTCGGATGGGTTGATGTGAGCCCAACCTTCAATCGCACCGATGTCAACGAAAGCAAATCCCAAATTTGACAACTCTCGCAAGGCATATTCCAAAGTTTGTTTTGAAAACGATAAAGTTGAGCCTGCAACCTTCATCGCCTTCACCCCTTTTAGAATTTACGCAATTTAGTTTAGGCAACAGAGTCAAACCTGAACTCTGCTGAATTCAGACAAGTTCTCG
>JANXCD010000005.1 GCA_025060305.1 Armatimonadota bacterium
TGTCCAGCGCAAGGTTCTTCCCACAAGTGATGTGCCATGCGAAGCAAAACAACGCAGTTTTCAAAGGCTTTGTCTACATCACCTTCTTGAAGGTGAAACAAAGCCTCTGTCCTTAACAAGCGGGCGATCAAACGAAGTGGTGCAAGATGCCGAAGTTGGATTGAATACGGGTCTGATTGCCATTTTATCCATCGTGAATGGGGGTAGCGACTTGCTCGTTTCACGAGTGCGAGAGCGCTTTGACATCGCTTCAAAATTTGGCGAACTTTTTCCTTGTCTACTGGACGGTTGTTCCAAAGGTCATCCAGCATTTGCTCTTCTGTCCATGAAAGTGTTGGCAACGCACTAATTGCCTTTTGGTAAACTGTCGCAGCATTCAAAGAAGGCGGAATTGGTGGCACTAAGTCTTCGTAGCGCATTGGTTCACCTGCTGCCTTTATCGCCTGCCACTCTTTTTCTAACTCCACGAAAGGCAACCGATACAGGTGCCAAAACCAATAGCCGAGCAAAATCAGCGCAAGCGCAACGAAGCCTAAAACGATTTTGCGTCGCATCGCCGTTCACCATCACCGTTTATGCCACATGCGGTTTTTCTCATTTCAGTTGTAGGTTCAGGCAAGCCCGCCCGAAAATTTTTCAGGCAGATTTCATCCATCTTGAGTATAGAGCGATTGCTCTTCTGCAAAAATCATGAGCCATATTCGGCATACCATTTAGGCGACTTGCCCTTCAGTTCAATTTCGCATTTGCCACCAAATTTGGGATGTTCATACCAAGGTCTTGCTTTTTCGGCATAAGCGTTTGCTCTAATGAAGTTGTAAGCACCAACAGTTGATAACCACTCTTCCATCTTGGCTTCGTCAGGGAAGTAATCAAGGACACCTTTCCAAATTGCACGACCGCAGAGGAATCCGCTGGCTCCAGCCTCGCAAGCCATCTCAACTTGGATGAGGAACTCTTCAATGTCAACACCAGCACTCAAGATGACCCAAGGTGAGTTAGCAACATCATTCAGGTCACTGCAGAACTTTTCAACTTCTTTAAGGGCATAAACTGCTGGTCGTTCTTTCCCATCAAAAGCGCCGTTGGCAAACTCTTTGACGAATTTCAAATCTGCTGGGAACTCAACTTTAAGGATGTCAACGCCATATTCAGGTTTGCTGAACTCTTTGACACTTTCAATGACGACCCAAGGTTTCTTTTTGGCATATTCAGGGGTTTTTGATTCGCCGGTGACCAGGTCATAGCCAGTGAATTCCAACAGGAAAGGCAAATCATATTTGGCGCATTCTTCTCCGACTTTTTTAACGACTTCTTGTTGATGTCGGCAAGTTTCTTCTGAAGCATCGGGGCGATAATGGATAAGCAACTTGACGGCATCTGCTCCTGATCTGAGTGCTTTTTCAACTGACCAACCTTCAATTAAAGTTGCCCTTCTTTCTCGCTTGCCGTTGACTTCAACTCTCTCAGGCGGTGACTCTTCGTAAGCAAGCAACAGACCAACACGAGGTGGCAAATGCTGGATTGAATAAGGATAGCCATAAACTGGGTCAGTTAAAGTTGCAGTAGAGTAGCAAGACAGATGTTTTGTGACTAACTCTTTCACTCTTGCCACATGCTTGAACATTTCATCACTTGGGATTTCACCCAACTTCTTTCGGATTGCTTCCCTCATAGAGTCTCTTTGATCAATTGCCATCATCTTAAAGCGACCTTTCTCATCCGTCAAAGAACGAATCCTTTGCCACTTACCAGCAGATAACTGCACTGCATCTTCACCTCCACAACAACATAGTTGACTAATCTCTGAGCGCCAGCAAGAAAGAAAAGAATTTCTCAAAAGTCAAGCCTTGAGCCTGCCAAACTTTCTGGTTTGGCAATAGTCCGACCTAAAGCCTCAACAAAATTTGAATGTAAACGAAAGATTTTTTCAAAGTAATCATGAAACGATAAGGTCTCAATGTCAATAGTAGTTTACCTGACATCTTTCCTCAGAAATGCAAAGCGGATGAAATCTGCCTTCATAGTTTCAGGCAAATTTCACCCGCCTTTATCCAAGACAAAATTTCCAGTTCGCTGTTGGTAGCCAAACTTTCAGGAATACCAACAAGCCATTAAAGAAGCGTCTCTGTCAAAGATATGACTGACTACAGGTGTCTATTGCCACCAGAAATCTGGTCTTGAACAGCGGACATCAGGGACTTCATCGCAAATTGTAAAGCGTAGCGAACCGTTAAGCGGTCCGACAGGCGAGACTGGTCTTGCCATTCGGATTTGTCGCCATTGATACCATTTAGCATGGCTATCAGCAAAGCCTAAAATTGAGCCTCCACTGTGGCGTGTGGCAATTTCATCCGCTCTAGGGTCTTGGTCAAGTGGAGGTGGATAAAGTTCGGGGAAAGCGAGCCTTCGGACTATTCCTGATGGTGAAATTCCCCAAGGTTGGTTATAGCCCCATGGGGTGAAGAAGGCTGCTTCACTATCACCCCAGATAACAAACTCGGCTGGACGCTTTATTGAGGATATTTTTCCATAGCCCTCACCATCGTTTTGAACGAACTCGTTATAGCCATAGTTGATTATGTAAACCCACTCAAATCTTCGGATAGAAGGATGAGTTCCGTAGCCAGAACCACATGTCCAACCCCAGCCTGCCCTTCCACCGCCCAAAGGCCAACTCCAATCACGGGCTGTTGATGGACATTCGTAAATTTGTCGGTTGCGGACATAAGTGTCCAACTTCGCTGGGACGGGAGCATCATACATTGCCACTGGTCCGCCAACCCAACAAGGAGTCCTCCAGAAAGGAAAGCGATCATCAAAATCGTTCAAGTATTGAGCGGTTGCCGTCAAAATGTTGCGCATGTTGCTCGTGCACTGAGATTGTCTAGCTTTCTCACGGGCACGAGCGAACACAGGGAACAAAACGGCTGCCAATATTGCGATAATGGTAATGACAACGAGCAACTCAATGAGAGTGAACCCTTTCTTTTGTTTTTGCTTATGGCGATTGAAACACTTCATCGCTATCCCTCCTTCACGAGTTTTTAGCGTTAACAAAAGCAAAGTAATTATGCCACTACAGACAAAGGGCTTTCAAGTTTGGTCTGTAACGCCTGCCTATCTTTCAAAACAACTTCAGCCTAAGCAAAACCCAAAGGAGCAGACACAAAACCAATCCGTTCAAAAGTAAAGTTAACAGAAGAAATTTTCGTAACGAATTCATTTGCCTGACGGTGTTGTGTAATTTTTGTGATATGCCTCCTAATTCTTCTCTAAGCGAAGAGATAGAGTGGGCGAATTCATCTCTCGTTAATGCACGAGCCAATTTGCTTTCAGTAGCACTCCATTCATGCTTGGTAACAAGTTTGGGCAACATATCAGACAAGCGAACTTCAAGTTTTTGGAAGTCTTCTTTTGTCGGGTTGCGTTCCATTTGCCTTTCAATTTTGCTGACTTCAATCTTCGTTACAGAATTAATTAGCAAAGTGTCAAGTTTGCCTGTTAGCCTTTCAACGGCTTCTTTAGTTGCCAAGTCATTTAGCCTCTCTTCAATTCTGTGGATATCTTCTTTTGTGGCAAACTTTTCAAGCGCTTGTCCAATTTGTTGCCAGAGCCTTTCATTCCACTCCCCTTCTCTCATTTTTTCTCGCCTCCATTTTAAAGGATTCCCGCTTGCAACAAATCTTGCACATCAAGCATGCCTATTGGACGACCGAAATCGTCAATAACAGGTAGGTCGTCAATTTGATAAGTTTGCATCAAATGAAGGGCTTCAGTTGCTAATGCCTCAGGCTGAATAACTTTGGGCGATTTGGTCATAACTTCGGTTACTGGTGAATGGAACAAGTTTACATCTTTAAGCAAAGCCCGACGCAAATCTCCGTCAGTAACTATCCCACATAGTTTGCCGTCGTCATCAACCACGACACATGCTCCAGCACGGGCTTTTGTTATGGCTGCGAAAGCAGCCTTTGTTGGCTCATTGAAATGGACGATTGCAAGCCTTTCTCCCTTCCTCATCAAGTCTTTGACTTTCAAAAGTAACCTTCGTCCCAGTGTGCCCGCTGGATGCAATTTTGCGAAATCTTCTGGCGTGAACTTTCTTGCTTTCATAGCAGCCAAAGCCAAGGCATCACCCATAGCAAGCATCGCAGCAGCACTTGCCGTTGGCGCTAAGTTGAGTGGGCAAGCCTCTCGCTCAACTGAGACATCCAAAACGACATCCGCCGATTTAGCCAAGGTTGAATTTGGGTTACCAGTGATGACAATGAGTGGAAGCCCCAATCGCTTTATTGCTGGCAGGATAGTCAAAAGTTCATCTGTCTCACCGCTGTAACTTAGTGCGAGCATAACATCTTTGGATGTGATAGCGCCTAAATCTCCATGAACTCCTTCGGCTGGGTGAAGAAAGAGCGACGGCGTTCCCGTGCTTGATAAGGTAGCAGCAATTTTCTTGCCAATAGAACCAGACTTGCCCATACCAGTGACGACTACGTGTCCTTTGCAACTCAGGATTATGTGGACTGCTCTCTCAAAATCGTGACCAACTCGCTCTGCAAGTTGCTGTATCGCATTTGCTTCTATCCGAAAAACCTCCTTTGCAAGGTCGCACAAACCATCAATGTCAAAAATGGCATCAACTTTTTCCTTTGAACTGAGCAATCTCAACACCTCGCTATTGTGCTAAATTTCTGCAAAGGCATTATTTGCCATAGGAGTTAGACAGTTATAGTATGCTGCACAACAAATTGCAGAAAGAGCAAGTGAACTATGCCTAAAATATGCCCGAAAAAACAGGGAAGTGCACCGCCTAAATATCCAGTTTCAATCTTTACTCAAAAGTTTGTTGGTGTAACCTCAAGGTCGGACTACTGCTCAACAGAAGAAATCAAGACAGAAAAAAGTCGGCACGCCAGTAGGCGTGCCCTCCGAATTGGCTAAAAATCTCTCGGAGGGCAGGGCTACTGCCCTGCCGATAAATCTAACGGCATATTACCAACACACCTTGAAGTAAAGAGCGTCCAGTTCTTTCTGCAATAAGTAGTGATTCCGCTTATTTTCCTCAAGGCTTTCAAGAAACTCAAACTCATCCATGTCTATTCAACGCTAAACTGCATCAATCATGTTGACAAAAGACTTAGCGTCGGGTTACTCTTTTATGCTGCACGAAAATTTCTGTCATAAGATTTTGTTGTTCAGTTAGCAAAGTTTTCTACCGAGAAGTTTTTCAGCAAAGAGCGTTAGACATCGCTCTAAAAAGCGGGACAAAATTTTTCAGGTAACTTTAGGTTTGCCAAAGGTTGACAGCAGTAGTAAAGTATGCTATCCTTTTATGCGATTCAAAAAATAGGGCGAGCAAAAGCGGGTCGTTATAACTGTGTGGTTCGTAGTCGTTCAGGTGGCAAATTGTGTGAGAAAGGGGGCAATGAGGTGCGCTTTCAATGTTGGCTTTGCGGTCTGGTGGGTGCTTTGTTAGCATCTTCTTGTTTCGCTTCGGAAACTTCGCAATCATCTCATCAAAAGCATCCTTTGGTTGAAAATGCGAGAAAGTATCTTGGAATCCGTTACCGATATGGTGGCTCATCACCTTCTCGTGGGTTTGATTGTTCAGGATTTGTCTACTACTTGCTTAGCCGTCATGGAATTCGTGCCCCTCATTCTGCAGCAGCGCTTTTCAGAATTGGCAAACCCATTTCAAAGTCGGAGTTAAAACCTGGTGATTTGGTCTTTTTCAAGAACACAGCAAGAAGGCGTGGAATAACTCATGTTGGCATCTACATCGGCAATGGCAAATTCATTCATGCATCAAGCGGTCGTGGTCGTGTAACAATCACAAGTTTGAGGGATTCATATTACGCTGCTCGATTCGTCGGAGCAAGAAGGTTGCCACTGCGTAAAAAGTAAATAGGCGCTGTTAGCAACTGACAACAATTTGAAGGAGATTGGTCGGGGCTATTTGAAACTGCCTTTGCCAATCCTTTTCAGGATAAGTTTTCCTCACGCTCGGCATTTCCCATGGCTAAAGTCAAGCGAGTAAGTTATCTCTGCCTTTTTCGCTGCTGTCTTTCAAACAGGCAATTCGGTGAGAATGGAAAGCCTCTTCTTTTACAAAAGCGCTTTAGCACAAGTCAGTTTTTCTTCCAGCCACCTTTTGGCGGGTTACTTTTTGCTTTCCGGCTTTGTTTCCTTCTTTTGTTCTGTTGGTGATTTTTCTGGGATTTTTATCAATCTTGCCCTCAAGGGTTCGTCCTTCCAGCGGATAACAGCATCAGCACCTAAAACAACACGAGCCTTGCAGGCTTCAGGATAAACAATTGCAACTACTGCTTCACCTATATCTTCTTCAAGTCTCACTACTTTTCGTTCAGTTTCAACGATGATTTCACGATGGATTCGGAAAGTGTCGCCAACCTTAATGCCTTGATTTTGACCGATGTCAATGTAAACGAAAAGGGCGTCTTTTTCGGTTTCAACTCTCCCGACCAATCCTACAACAGCTTCTGGGACAAAAGGAACCGTAACAGGTGTTGGCAATGCAAATGGGGCAAGCCACTGAATTTCTTCACGCATAGCATTCAAAATTTCAGAAATAGCAGAAGTTGCAGCAGATGAGAAAAGTTTTTCGTCATTTACGGATGTTGAAACTTGTAGCACAAAAGGCTCAACTCCGTTGTTAAGGGAGGAAATCAGCCCCTCTTCAAATTTGCGAGTATCTTCAACTATTTCCTTAATTGCCTTTCCAGTCACAACTTTTCTCCATATGACTTCCCCTGTTTGACCGTCATATAGCCATGCTTGCAACTTTGCAGTTACTGACTCAACACGAATGGTCAAGACTTCCAGAATTGCCTTATCCGTTGATGCTGTTCGCTTCCTTGACAGAACTTGTTGGCGGACTGTTTGAGTGTCAAAATCAACCAACCTACCAGATAGAACCAAATTGGCTTCGTTGATTTTTGCTAACTTCGCAATAAGTTGTGGCTCAATATTCCCGTCCTGAAAAGGAGACCAATCACGAAAAGGATCAAGAGGCTTTATTGGCATGACTGTTTCAGCGGAAAATCCTGCATTCTGAAAGGCTCTGTAAACTTGAGCGGCGAAATTTCCAACCTGATTGCGATAATAAGCGATATCGCCAAAAGGAACAACGAGCAACTTCTTAACAGAACCAATAACAGGATGAGTGATAACAACTGGTTCTTGAGGGACACTTAAGATGTCAGGGTAGCGCCTTATAAGCCCTTCCAATGCCTTCGGAAATGAACCGTAAAACAAAACTTGCCAATAGTTTCCACCTTTGGTTCTTCTAACAGCGACACTTTGATTGGGTGCCAGCAAGTTCAAATTAAAGGGAATCCTTTCACGAACCAAAGAAGGCACAGGTGGAATCAAAAGGTAGATTTCAGTTTCAGTCAAAAGCAAATCCTGAACCTGAGACAAATTTTCTGGTGTAGTCCAAACGAAATTGAAACTTACTCGCTCTTCAAAGGCATGGATAATTTCCTGACCGGCATTTGTGATGACGACGAAAATTGGGACAGGAATCACTTCTTGGAATTTCATGTCAATTGGTGCACGAACTAATCTTCGGGAAAATTCTTCAATTGCTTGCTTCAAACCTGAATAGGAAGGTGCAGAGAAGAAAATCCTGTAATAAATGCCCCTTAAGTCTTGCACTGCCTCTGAGGCAATCACAACATCCCGATGGCGAATGAGTTTCAAATCAAAAGGAACAATTTGGCTATGCTCAACTGCCAAATCGCTTCTCGCACGGTCAATAAGGACAACTATGCTCCTTCCAGCAGTTGTCAACTCATTTATGCGTAAGGGCAACTCTTTTAAAGGCACAAACTCAGCAATGTGGAAGGGCGGTAGATAAGTTCGGAACAAATTGAAAAGAGTCTCATCATTGGCTATAACAAACATAGGTGTTTGAGCCAAAAACTCAATAGCAGGTCTCGGCTCTTTCAAGGCTTTCCCAATGTCTTTAAAAAAGATGTCTTGCTGGGCTGAGGATAAAAATGTTAGCGACAAAGTCCAAAGTGCAACCACACCTAAGCAAACTCTTCGTCTCATTAACAAGCCACCTCCAAAAATTTGAGCAACGCTCTTCAATTTGTTTAGCGCACCTTGAGATCAAACTCCTAACCGAAAGAAAAATTAACGCTACGCTAATAGCGCTTTCAAATTTATCAGCAAATACAAGTTAATGCTTGCCAGGCAAATTTACCGTGTTTAACTATATCGTAAGTTTAAGGCAAAAGTTTAAGGCAAAGGAAAGACTA
Source organism: Armatimonadota bacterium (assembly GCA_025060305.1). GTDB lineage: Bacteria > Armatimonadota > Fervidibacteria > Fervidibacterales > Fervidibacteraceae > Fervidibacter. The sequence goes on from JANXCD010000005.1 coordinate 8,289, forward strand.
AAACTTGCTATTGCTTGCCTTCATCAGGAGCGGGCAAGATTGGTGGAGAAGATTTTTGCTCAGTTTGCTTTTCACTTTCAGGCTGAGTTCCCTTTAGCCTTTCTGAAGGCATTTTTTCTGGCGTCTTTGTTAGTCTTGCCCTCAAGGCGACGTCCTTCCATCGGGCAACGGCATCAGCGCCAATAATCACACGAGCCTTACAGGCTTCAGGGTAAACATTCACCACTATTGCTTCACCTAAGTCTTCTTCCAGCCTTACTGCTTTTCGCCCAGTCTTAACGATGACCTCACGGTAAATGCGAAAATTGTCGCCGATTTTTATTCCCTGATTTTGCCCAATGTCAATATAGACAAAGACCGAATCTTTGTCAACCTCAACAGCGCCGATCAAACCTTCAATGATAGTCGGTGCTACCTTGACAACTAAGGGTGAAGTGGGTTGGGAGAGCCAGTGAATTTCTTCTCTCATTGTTGTCAAAAGTTCAACGATGGCAGCAGTTGCTGCCGAAGGGTAAAGTTTTTCGTCGGAGATAAACATGGAAATTCGGTCAGGCTGGAGTGTTGGTGGTTTCGCTGCTTCAACCTGACGGGTGCTTTCAACAGATTCCTTCGTTGCTGTGGCTGTGGTTGTTTTTGACCAAATGAGTTCACCTGTTTGACCTTCATAGAGCCAAACTTGCAAGCGGGCAGTTGCGCTTTCAATTCTGATAGTCTTGATTTCCCAGATTTTCATGTCTGCTGCAGGACTTGGTCTGCTTGACAACCTTTGAGTCCGAACTGATTGAGTATCAAAGCCACTCAATTTACCAGTCAAAATCAAATCTGCTTTGTTGGCTTTCGCTAACTCAAGGATATACTTTCGCTCAACTGTGCCATCTTGGAAAGGAGACCAATCATAGAGCGGTTCTGGAGGTTTAGTGGGCATTAGGGTTTCGTTGGCGAACCTTTCGTTTTGAACTGCATTGAACACTTGAGCAGCGAAATCGCCCACTCGGTCACGGTAATAAACGATGTCGCCGAAAGGAACGACAATCAAACGCTCAACATTACCGATGACAGGGTGAGTTATCACCAAAGGTTCTTCAGGGACATTTGAAATGTCAGAGTATCGTCTCAAAAGCCCATTCAAAGCCTGAGGAAAGGCTCCATAAAACAAAACCTGCCAATAGTTACCGCCCTTGTTTTTCCGAACAGCAACACTCTGATTGGGAGCAAGGAGTTTCAAGTTGAAGGGTAATCGTTCCTGAATTGAAACAGGTGCAGGAGGAAGCAAAAGGTAGATTTCGGTTTCAGTTACAAGCAAATCTTGAACTCGTGAAATTGTTTCTGGAGTAGCCCAAACGAAGTTGACATTTGTTCGCTCAGCAAAAGCATTGACAATTTCTTGTCCGCCATTTGTTATGACAACACAAATCGGAATAGGGGTTGCTTCCCTCATCCTCATGTCTCTCGGCTCACGGACTAATCGCATGCAAAATCGTTCAATAGCGTTCTTCAAGCCAGCATAGGAAGGGGCGGAGATGAAAACTCGGTAACGAGTGCCTTTTGAATCTCGCAAAACATCGCAAGCGATGATAACATCTTGGCGACGAATGAGGGTCAAGTCATAAGGGACAACATGTCTTTGCTCAATTGTCAAGTCGCCTCGTGAACGGTCAACGATGACTACAACGCTCCGCTCAGTGGCAATTAACTCTTCAATCCGAAAACTTAAGTCTTTCAATGACACGAATTCGGCTGCATGGACTGGTGGCATATAGGTGCGGAAAAGGTTAAAAAGAGTTTCGTCGTTAGTCACAATGAACATAGGTGTTTGAGCCAAAAGTCCCGCTGCAGGGCGTGGCTCTTTTAAGGCTCTTGCAATGTCTCTTAAGATGTCCCTTTGCGCAGCAGAAAAGGAAAGTAACGAGATCGCAATGAATGTTAGCGCTGTCAACTGAATCCATCGCTTCATTGACAAACCACCTCCGTCATGAAAGAAAAAAGCCAACTACCAATCTTTGACTATACCGCAGGCTTAAAGCAAAGGCAACAAAGAAAAGGGGAACAAATTTGACATTAGTGAACCTACCGAAGGTCAAGTTGATATGCCTAAAAAACCGTTGCCATTTGTTACAAATTTTGTTGGTAGCCATTTTCTCCAAACATGCTATAGGCTTCAGCCCATATTCGCTGATAAAGGGCAGGTGAAACCTGCCCAAAATTTGCAAGCGTATTTCATCCGTCCTTACAACACAAATTTTCGCCAAATAAATTCGGCGCTTATAAATCCGTTATCAATCACCAGATAAAGCCAATGGCATATGCAAAAGAGCACCCGAAAACTTTTTGTAGTGAAGAGCGAAACACTGGTTATCCGGTGACAAAATTCCATCGGTGAATAAAGACATGTTTCGGAAGGTTGTTTTCATGTTGATTTTTGCCCTCACTTATTGCACTTTCGCTGTTAGCATTAGCGAAAAGTTCTCGTTACCGAAGGTTAGTCAAATCACCATTGTAATTTGCGATGCTTTGACGCTGCAGTCATTGATGCAGATGGGAGAACCGATGAAAATGCTACTCCAAAGTTCTGCCGTAGGGTTACTTAGCGGTTCATCGTTGGAACTTAGAGGTCGCAAAGGGGTTTTCGTCACTTTGGGCAGCGGAAAGAGAGCGAAAGCAAAGGAAAAGGCTGATTTGGGTAAATGGTTGCAACAAAATGACAAATCTTTTAGCCTTGTCGGAAATGGAATTTTGGAAGCCATTGTCGGTGTTAAGGCTTACAGTAAAGCAAAACTCATCCGTCAACCTGATGTCACTTTCGTTGCTGCTACAAAAGCGTCGTTGCTTCCAACCCTTGAAAATTTTTTGAAGCGACTTAGTGAAAACTCTTGCCTTTGGCTTATCGTTCCTAACTCGCCTCAAACGGACTGGTCAACTCGCCACTTAACTCCGATTTTGGTCTTCGGCAAAAAAGTGCCCTATGGTCTGCTGACCTCAACGACAACGAGAAAAATCGGTTTGGTCTCATCCGTTGATTTTACTCCGACATTACTTGCTCAACTGGGGATTGAAAAACCTGCAACAGTGACAGGAAGCGAAATCAAAGTTGTCAGTTTTGAAGGTGACCGATTGGCTTACTTGAAATGGCTTGACGAAAGAAGCATTAGACCGTTGAAAGACTTGAAAGCGCTCGTTGTTGTGATTGTGCTTATCGTTGCCATTGCTGTTGCCTTTACTGGCTATCTTGTGAAACTTTACCTAAAAGGGATGAGAAATTTGTTCAGCATTTTCGCTCCAATGACGACTTTTGTTATTCTTGCAGGCATGTCAATTCCAGTGTCGCTATTTTTCGTCGGTCAACTGCCCAGCCAAAGCGGCGTAACAAGCGCTTTGCAACTTCTGATATGCATTAGCCTTTTAAGCATGCTTGCTCTATGGTCGGCGAAGCGAATTGACAAAATTGCTGGTTCTCTTTTTCCTGTCTCCCTTCGGGCAGCGAGTTTAATTTGTGCTTTGTCAGCGTTTGTAGCCTTGTTTGGTGTTCCGCTTTATTGGGCAACTCCTCTTGGACACTACCCAACAACTGGATGGCGTTACTTTGGCATCACAAACTCAGGCATAGGGATAGTTTTGGTAGGGACAATTTTTTCGTGGCAATTGCTCAATTTGCCTTCACGATTCGTTGCCGTGTGGCTTGCGACTGGAACGCTACTGATGGGCTTTTCACTCTGGGGAGCAAACTTTGGGGGAGCGCTGACTTTGGCTTTTGGATTTGCTGTCGCTTGGCAACTGCTCGCCCGACAAGTTCGCTCGTGGCAGAAAATTGCAGTTTCAATCGTGGGCGCTGTGCTCTTGACATCGCTCTTTCTTTTTGCCATTGAAAGTTTCGTGCCAACAGGACAAAAATCTCACATAGGGCAACTTTTGCAACGAGTAGAATTTGTCGGCATCTCCGCTTTGACAGAAGCCGTTCAGCGCAAATTGATGATTCTACTGGAATTTTTCCTGAGGACGCCCTTAAATTTTTTCATTCTTTTGACTTTTGTCGCTTTCCACTATGCAGTCGCTTATTTGGCGAAAGGATTTGATTTGTTCGCTCAGTTGAAGTCAGCATTTGTCGCCACATTTGTAGGAGCGTGGTCAGGTCTGTTTCTGAACGATAGCGGAATAGAAGTTGTTGGAATGGCATTGGTCAACATTGGTGGCATGTTTCTCTTAGTGTTAATTGAATCAATTCGTTTGATTGTTAATCAGAGGTGATGAAGTTGCCATCAGGGAGAGTCCATGAGACTGTCAATTTGTTAACTTTGCCAGCAGCAGTTTACTTCTTGCCTGACCAATTGCCTAAAATTCCTTTTGCTGCAGGATACCTTGTTGGCACTTTTTGGCTTACACCTGATTTGGATTTGACGACCAGCAGACCTGCGAGGCGATGGGGAATTTTGAGAATTTTTTGGCTGCCTTACGCTTGGCTCTTTACCCATCGTGGTCTATCGCACAGACCTTTTTTGGGTGCTTTGACGAGAGTGCTTTATTTGGCAGCCTTAGCGGGCATCGGGCTTTTTCTCCTTGACCTTTTAGGCTATAAGTTGCAATTTGAAATTTCGCTGAGTGATGGATGGCTAAGTTTCTTTGCAGGTGTCCTTGTTGCCGATGCTATTCACCTTGTCCTTGACACTGTTTTTCGGAGCAAGTAGGCAAATTAGAAAATGCGAACACGAAACGACATAACAACTAAGGCAACTGTCCGAAGAGCCAGAACTAAGTTAATGTGTCTTATGCCAAATTTTCATTTAGCATCAGGGTTAAATCTATCGCTTTTTCGTGTTGGCTAAAGTTGATGGTGCCATTTCGGGTTTCTATTAGTTGACATCGTTTCCCAATTTTCAATGAGAACTTGCAAATCGTAAGCCTCTCGCCTTGCCCTAAGGTCAAAATAAAGCAAAGTCATGAATACGCCCCAATAGGGCATGATTAGAGCGTTAGTCAATTGTTGCCAGATTTGACCTGCGACTAAAAGGCTTACTCGGGTTGGCAAAGGCAAAACCTCACGCCCAATCTCTACTCCGAGAACCGAAACCATACCACCCCATCCAATCAGCATGGAAACTATTGTTATGAATAATGATGAAGCCAAGTAATAGATGAGAACCCTCAACCATTCCCAGTTTGGGAGCACCAATTGAATATGCCTTTTTATGGCTCGCAAGTATGAAAGTCCTTCAAGCAAGATGATTTGCTCAAGGACGGCGAAAAAAATGACGACAGTGAACAAAATGCCAATGCAGCAAAGGGCTAAACCCGCAATCATAGGGAAAAAGGCAATAAGCATCGTCAAAATTAGTGCACCCAAGCGCTTTAAAACAGCCATCCAAGCCTCTCCAAAACCTATGGGTTTGCCCATTATAGCCTGACCAGCAGCCCAAATTTGAGCGCCATAACCGACGACGGAAGTGAATAGGAGCAGTAAGTAAGCGAGAACCATAAGGGCGATATAGATGGGTTCAGTCGGCAACATTTGTGGTAAACTTGCGATCATCCCGAAGACAGTGCCAAACAAAGCAGGGACAAGCGCCAAACCAAATAGTATTGCAAAATTTCGCCTGTAAATTTCCAATGACTCTTCAAGCATTTCAACAAGCCCCATTGGATAGGGCAAATTCAATTTCTGTCCCAACTCCCGAATAAGCAAATCTCGTTGTGCTGGAGTCATCGCCTTCATCCTTCTTTTGCCTTAGTGTCTCAAGTTAACATTTTGACACATCTGCTATGGCTGAAAAATTGGATTTTAGTTTTGGCATAAATTCTGTAGAAGCCAAAGCAAAAGATAAACTGGCAAATTTTTGAGCAAAGAACTCTGGATCTTAAAGCACCTTTGCCTAACTGAAAGAAAATTTGCATACTTTATGTCAGTGTGGCTTTCTGTCAATGCGTTGAATAGGGAAAGGAGGCGGTTAAATTGACAAGATATCAATTGCATATTCCGGCACAAAAGGGAACAGGTTGGCACATCATTGCCTCGCCTCAACAGGGTCAAACAAAGCAAATTACTTTCTCGCTTTTGAGGCTTGAAATGGAGAACGAATATGAAGGTCAATCAAATGGTGAAACTGTTGCTGTTCTTCTGTTTGGATTGATTGATGCTGAAGTTGATGGTAAAAGGTGGTGCTTCATAGGGCAAAGGAGGGATGTTTTTAGTGGCAAAGCCTTTGCCCTTTATATTCCACCCAATGCCCGTTTTAGAATTCATGCCCACTCCTTTGTTGAAATGGCTTTTGGCAGTGTGCTTGCACCTTTGGGCGGAGAACCTAAACTGATAACTCCAGACCAAGTGAAAAGTCGCAGCGTGGGAATTTTCAACTGGAGGCGAGATATTGATGACATCGTTGATGCATCTTTTCCAGCAAAGCGTTTGCTTGTTGGTGAGACACGAAATCCACCTGGCAATTGGTCATCCTATCCACCTCACAAACATGAAGAGGAAAATCCGCCCTTTGAAACGAAAATGGAAGAAGTCTATCATTTTCGTATCTTTCCACCGACTGGCTTTGCAATTCAAACTATTTACACTGAAGATGGGGAATTGAACGAAGCAATTATTGTCAAAGATGGCGATACAGTTGTCATCCCAAAAGGTTATCATCCTGTTGCTGCCCCTCCTGGCTATGCTGTTTACTACCTTTGGTTTCTCGCCAGCGAGGTAAGACGAATGTTTGTCAAGTTTGATCCAAACCACGAATGGGTCAATGCTGCAGAAGGCACAATGAAGGAGTATCAGCGATGGCTCAGTTGAGTTTGCAAGCGACGGTGATTTAGCCATGAAAGTAGTAACTTTCAAACTTGGCGTCGTTCAATTCATGGCTTTCCCAAACACTGATCAAAATCCAAAGGCTTTGCTCGCTTCCTTGAAGTTGCTTGCTGTTGACTCTGACTTTGGTCTGGTTGAATTGACAAAAATGCCTGACCAAAAGACACTTGCGCAAGTCCGCTCTTTACTTGAAACAGCCTACTTGGATTGTGGCTTTGCAGCAACGCCTTTGATTTTGAGACAAGGCTTAAACCCTTCAGCCATTGACGAAGCAATTCGTAAAACTGCGGTAACCAAACTGAAATCTTGCGTTGATGAAGCCATTGCTTTAGGAGCGAAAAATTTTACTCTAATGAGCGGACCTTTTAATGGTAACGAAGTTGCTGAATTGAAAGCCTTCATTCAAACTCTTGACGAAATTTGCACCTATGCTGCTGACAAGTCTCCAGACGAACCACTTTTGGTTCTGGTTGAACTTTTTGACCGCAATGTTGACAAGAAAGCACTTATCGGTCCAAGTCGTCTCGCTGGTCTGTTAGCATCAGAAATGCTTGATCGTCACGAAAACTTTGGGCTTTTGGTTGACTTAAGCCACTTGCCCTTGCTTAAGGAAACTATTGACGAATGTTTAGTTTCACTTCCGCCTAATTCAATCCGTCATGTTCACATCGGCAATTGCGTCACTGTTACTGATGACCCGCTTTTTGGCGATCAACATCCGCCTTTCGGTTACCCTCGCAGCGAAAACGGAGTTGAACAAGTCCGCAAGTTTTTGAGTGCTTTACACAAAATCGGATATTTTGAGCGTCCTTCACCATATAAGTTGCCTACCCTGACCTTTGAAATTAAGCCTTTACCTGAGCAAGAGCCAGTTGTTGTGCTTGCCAATGCAAAACGAATCTTGAAAGAGGCTCTGATTGAATGGGTCAATCCTTTATCCTGAAAATTAGTGCGGAAAATCTGTCACTTAACTTTTTTCCAGTTCACTGCAGTGAAGGCTTTGCGACCAGCGTAAATGGCTTTATCGCTCAGTTCTTCCTCAATCCGAATAAGTTGGTTGTATTTCGCTACCCGTTCGCTCCGTGAAGGTGCACCAGTTTTGATTTGACCTGCATCGGTTCCGACAGCCAAATCAGCAATGAAAGTGTCTTCGGTTTCACCGCTTCGGTGACTGATGATGCAAGCGTAGTCCGCCTCTTTAGCAATTCGCATCGTTTCAAGGGTTTCAGAGAGCGTCCCAATTTGATTGACCTTGATGAGAATTGCATTTGCAATGCCCAACTTAATTCCACGCTTCAGCCTTTGTGGGTTAGTAACGAACAGGTCATCGCCAACAAGTTGAATTCGGTTGCCCAATGCTTTAGTCAACATCTCCCAACCTTTCCAATCGTTTTCTGCCATCCCGTCTTCAAGCGAGATGATAGGGAAGCGGTCAACAACTTCCGTCCAGAAACCAACCATGTCTTCTGCGTTCATTCTTTTGCCTTCACGCTGCCAAACATAAACTTTCTTCTTGGCGTCGTAAAGTTCTGAGACTGCAGGGTCCATTGCCAAGCATACATCTTTGCCAGTTGTATAGCCTGATTTTTCAATGGCTTCCATGAGCAGTTGCAAAGCCTCAATGCTGCCTCCGTCAAGAATTGGTGCGAACCCGCCTTCGTCGCCTACGCCGACATTTCGCCCCATTGAAATGAGGACTTTGCGCAGCGTGTGATAAATCTCAGAGCACATCCTCAAGGCATCGGCAAAAGTTAATGCACCAACTGGGACAATCATGAACTCTTGTAAGTCAAGGTTGTTTTGAGCGTGAGCGCCACCGTTAATGATGTTCATGAGTGGGACAGGCAAAGTTACACCTTTGCTGCCAAAGAGTTCGGCAATGTGCCTGTAAAGCGGAACGCCCTTAGCAGCAGCGGCAGCACGAGCAGCAGCAAGTGAAAGGCTTAGAATCGCATTTGCACCCAACTTTGACTTATTTTTTGTCCCGTCAAGTTTCAACATCGTTTTGTCAATTTTGCCCTGTTCAATTGGGTCAAGTCCTTTGACCGCTTCGGCAATAATTTCGTTGACATGTTTGACTGCAGTCAAAACTCCTTTCCCACCATAACGGGATTTGTCGCCATCTCGCAACTCCAAAGCCTCGTGTTCACCTGTTGATGCGCCCGATGGGACAGCAGCCCAACCCTTGCAACCATTGTCCAAAAGTACCTCTGCCTCAACTGTCGGATTACCTCGTGAGTCCAAAATCTCTCTCGCCTTGACCTCAACAATCGCAGCCATCTCAAATCCCTCCTTAAATTTCGTTCGTCAGTGCAAAATCAATTCAATTTTTTCCACGCTTGAGCATGTCAGGCAAATTCAAATTTGGCACAAAACCCTTCAAGCCGATGCAGGGCAATTAACCTTGACAATTTTCAAGTTTGTTACAACTTGGCTTGCAATTCGGCAAATTTCCGCAGTTGAAACGGCTCAAATTGGCTGAGCCTCAACGACAAGGTAATCCTTTACTTCCATTGCACTGTAAAACCTTGCCTTTTCGCTGAGCGCCTCACCAAGCGACTTGGTGCTGACTGCAACTTCAACGATGACATCAGGCGTTGGACTATCTTCGTGAACTTTGTAAATCATTCCGATACGCTCCAAAGGTGGTGAACCTTGAATAACGGTAGCAATGTCAGGTGCATATCTTTTTCCCCCGAATTCAAAAAAGATGTCACGGATAACTTTTGCATCAGGAAAACCTTTTGATCGCTTCCTTTAGAAACTCTTTCAACTCGTTAACTTTTTCGCTATGCCATGCATTTTCTGGCATTTTCTCTTCAAGCACCTTCGTAACAGTAGCAGGGTTGATCATATCAAACGCTTCCTTTGAACATCTTTTTCATCAAAAAAACAAACTTCAGAAATTCTCATCAACTTAGTCCTTACCGTAGCCCCTTTTGCCACCAAATTCCTTTCTTGCTATTCTTTACTCTTGTCTTTCTGACAGAAAGTCTTTCTCTGGAAACTCATCCCTTTTCTATTTCTTGTAGCGTGATGGAACTAAATTGACCTTTGGCAAGGGGAGTTAGGCTAACACTGAGCCAAGAAAATTCTGGAGAGAAATTATCTTTCTGAAGGCAGATTTCTGCCAAAATTTTTTCAGGAAGAATATTAGCCCTGTCTCTGAGCAGGGACATGTGAAAAAATGATTATCCGACGGATGAGGAAGGAAGTGAATTTTCATGGAAAAGATTGAAATTGTTCGTTTGCCTAACAATTTGAGAATCGCTTATCATCTCATACCTTGGGCTCATACCATCTCCATAGGAGTTTGGATAAGTGTTGGAACAAAGGATGAAAAAAAGGGAGAGGAGGGAATGGCACATTTTGTTGAGCATGTTTTATTCAAAGGAACAAAGGAACGAACAGGTCGGCAAGTGGCTCAGTTGATTGATTCTCTTGGTGGAAATATTGATGCTTTCACGGAAAAGGAACTAACTTGCTTTTACATGCGAATTTTGCCAGAGCATTTATCACAAGGTTTGGGACTGCTTAAGGAGATGCTCACTCAACCCCTTTTGAGACCCAAAGACATTGAGATTGAAAAAGGCATCATTTTGGCTGAAATTCAAAACATTGAAGACACACCAGAGGAATTTGTTAGCGAAATCTTTTTTGAAGCCCTGTGGGATGGTCATCCGCTCAGTCGTCCCATTTTAGGAACGAAGGAAACTGTCCAAAAATTCCGACGCTCCCATTTGCTCCATTTTTTGAAGCGCCACTATGTCCCCGAAAAGACAGTGATCGCTGGTGCAGGCTCTGTTGAGCCTTCAAAGTTCATTGATTTAGTTTCTCAACATTTTGGGAACTGGAAAAGAAACTCAGAAATTGATATAGATCCAGAACAACCTCCCCCTAACCCTTCGCCTTCACTCCGATTTATTCAGCGTCAAACTGAGCATTTTTACTTTACTTTCGGCGTTCAAGGTTCTCCAATTACTGAATTCGCTTATTACCCAACATTGGTTCTGGACATAATCGTTGGTGGCGGAGCCAGTTCCAGACTTTTTATGGAAATTCGTGAAAAGAGAGGGTTGGCTTACACCATAGGCTCCTTCTCCGTTGCTTTCAAGCGAGCAGGTTTCTTCGCCATTGGTGGAAGTTGTTCTCTCTTTGATGCCGAAAAGGTCATCCGTATCATTGCAAGGGAGTTAAAGCGGATAGGCGAAAAGGGAGTTGGAAAGAATGAAATAGAGCGAGCCAAAAATCAACTCAAACTGAACATTGTCATGGCTCAAGAAAGTTTAACAGGGTTGATGATGCGGCTTGGTAGGCAAATTTACTACTTTGGTAACCCAATCCCTATCGCTCATATTACTCAACGAATTGAGCAAGTCACAACGGATGAAGTTGTTGAAATAGCACAAAAACTTTTCTTTGGGAAAAAATTTGCCAGCGCACTTCTCGGTCCGATTAAAGACAATGAGGCTGAAAGATTGCATTTCATCTTTAACGATTCCCTTCAGGCTTAACCTAAATTTTTGTCTTTCCACAATCTTTTCGGCTTAGGCTAAAAGACAACGCTAAATCTTTATCATTATGCTTCAGGTTTTGTCAACGACGAATTTAGGTTTCCCTAAAAGGCGCATCTTCTATGCAGTGATTTTTGTGAAAGTCAGCGTCATTAGTCCTGATAGCATGCAACAATCCTTTGTCGTAAACTTGACGAATTGGGAAAGGGTGTTCAAAGATGTTTCGTCTGTCCATTGTCTTTTGCCTATTGTTGACAATTATTGCTAACGCTCATGAGCGACCATCTATTGAAGTTTATGGTGTCAATGAACGATATGAAGTTGTTGTCCCATTGGTTGAAGAAAAAGAGTCTCCTATCATTGATGGCAAACTTGATGAACCTATTTGGGAAAAAGCGGCAAAGGTTTGGGGCTTTAGGCAAATTTCGCCCCATTTGGGTCAACCAGCAACTCAACCTACAACCGTTTTCATTCTGACAACGAAGGAAAAACTTTATTTCGGTTTCCAATGCAAAATACGAAACAAAAACTCAATTCTCGCCTATGAAACTCGTTACGACGCTCCAATGAAGCGAGACGAGAGGGTATCTGTTTTTTTGGACACTTTGCACACTCACGACCGTGCTTACTCTTTCACTGTCAATGCTCGTGGGACTAAAGCCGATGAAAGGTTTGGCAACATTGATTGGGACAGCCAATGGGAAGCAGCAATCCAAGTGGACGAAAATGAATGGAGAGTTGAAATTGCAATTCCATACTCAATTTTGACCTTTGACCCTAACAGACCTACTTGGGGTTTCAATTTTGGAAGATACATAAGTGAGACCGACGAGTGGACTTCTTGGGCTTTTGAGCCAGAAAGACCTTTTGATATGCGATACAGGCCCCACTTAGTTGGTTTGCCATTGAAAGAACAAAAAGGCGTTGCTAACAATCTCTCTCAGCGTTGGACTTTGAAAACCTTTTCAGTCGCTGAACATCAGTTTGACAAAGGCAAAGGCTTCGGAAACAACTATGGCTTGGATGGCGAATGGACAATTAGACAAAACCTTGCCTTGCGCTTCGTCTTCAAACCTGATTTCAGCGAAATTGAAGAAGCCTTTGAAAGCATTGATGTCAGTTATGTTGAGCAGTTCATACCAGACAGAAGGGAATTTTTCGTGCAAGGTAACGAATTCTTTAGCGAAGTCGCCGTAGCCAGCGAAGGCTGGCGACGAGGCAACGAACCCAGCCTTTTCTATTCACGCAGAATTGACAAATTTGACTTAGGCACAAAACTGACAGGTGCTATCAGCAACAGCAGGCTCGGTTTTTTGAGCACTCACGACCTTGAAAATGACGAGCACACTTTCGTCTTGAATTTTGCTCAAAGTTTTGGAACGCAAGGAAGAGCATACTTGGGCTATGTTGATGCTCTCAGAAGCAATAATTTCAATCGTGGTTTTGTGATTGGTGGTGAAACCAGTTTCGGAAACCGAAACCGATTCTGGCTGAGAGGCAGTTATGCCCGACACTTCTCTTCGCAAGAAAACAGAGATGGCGGAGCGGGGATAATTCGTTTCGGATATAACGACGAAAATTGGTTCATTTCTTTAGGCTACACAACCTTTAGTCCCAACTTTCGCCCTTTGCTCAGTTATACTCCCAGAACTGACTTCAAGCGTCGTTCGGTTTTTGTAAACAGGAACTTTACTTCAAAGGGCACAGAATTTTACAGAAACGCGGGCTTTCATGTCACTTTCGCCGATGGCGAAACTTTTGATGGCAGGTTCTTTGAGCGAAGTTACGGTTTAAATTTCTGGTTAGAGTTAAAAGACCAAACGGAAATTAGCGTCGCTTGGAATCAAAATAAGCATGCCGAATATCACATCCGTCAAGAACCTTTCAGTGACCGTTCACTTTCAATCTCCTTAGACTTAGGTGGCAACAAACCCTTAAGGGCTGATTTATCTTACAGGTTCGGACGAGCCTTTGACGGAAGATACACTCAACCAAGAATTGCAATTCGTTGGGATAAACCTGACGGTTCATGGCGACTTCGGCTTGATTGGAGCCAAAGGCATCAAACTTATAGCGGTGGGAGAAAGCAAAAAATTAATTCTCACGAAATCAACATCGTAAGAGTTTTAAGTCCACACAAGTGGCTGGTGCTGCGTTATTACAATCGCAGCGGCGATTATAGCGTTAAGAACTTTGCCCTCTCCTTTAGAATTCGTCGTGAAACTGGCGAAGAATTCTTCCTAATCTTGGGTGACCCAAGGGCTAATCAGACAAGAAGTCGCATCGCCGTCAAATGGATTTTACCTTTCAAGTTTTGAAGTGAACTTTTATGGCAATGAACTTGACTTTGGCATCAAAGTTTCAAAATTTGACAAGGAGGTTGATCAAAATGCGTTGGTTGGCATTACTTGGTTTGATGCTCTTGACTTCACCTATTGCTGCTCAAAGCCTTCCTAAAGACGAAGACTTTGTGCCACTTTTCAATGGCGAAAACTTTGATGGCTGGAGTATCATAGGCGATAAAAATGCATGGCAAGTTAGAGATGGTTTGATAGTTTGCACTGGCGAAGGGAGTGGCTGGTTGAAAACTAACTGGGAATTTGATGACTTCATCTTTCGTGTTGAGTGGCGCATTAAAAGCGGAGGCAACAGCGGAGTCTTTTTCCGAGCCTTGCCTGTCGCTGACCCATGGGTCAATGGCTTTGAAATTCAAATCCTTGACGACAAAGGCAAAATCGGTCCTACCAACTGCGGCGCTGTTTATGGGCTTGCTGCACCGAAAGCCAATCTCGTCAAATCTGGCGAATGGAACACTTACGAAATTCACGCAATTGGAGACCGACTTCAGGTTTACTTCAATGGCATTTTGGTTCACGACCTTGACTTAAACTCCAATCCCGAAATGGCTAAAAGACCAAAGCGTGGCTATATTGGTTTGCAAAATCACGGAGATTATGTTGAGTTTCGCAATCCTCGCATCAAAGAGGTTGGGTTTAAGTGGCTTTTCAACGGTAAAGATTTGTCGGAATGGAAAACTGAGGGCGCTGGTGAGTGGAAAATTTTGCCCAACGGAATCTTGCACTACACTGGCAAAGGCTCTCACCTTTGGACAAAGGAAAGTTTTCGCAATTTTGTCTTGCGAGTAGAGTGGCGAATTGAAAAAGGCGGTGATAGTGGAATTTACTTGAGGGGCGATGTAACAGGACGAGCGCAAGCCAACATCTGGGAAAACCCTATGGGTTCAGGTCAAATTTGGGGCTACAACATTTCGCCTAAAAAACGAATGGATGCTCCAACAGGTGAATGGAACTATATGGAAATCCGAATGGTCGGAAACAAAGTGAGCGTTTGGCTTAACGGTGAATGGGTCATTGAAGATGCAGAACTAAAGGGCATCGCTGAAGAAGGTCCGATTGCACTTCAACATCACGGAACACCTTTGTGGTTCAGGAACATAAGAGTCAAAGTGCTGCCCTAAAGCCACTTTAGTGAGACATTACGAATTTTTTCCGACGCCCTTTAATGCAGAGCCTCTTAAGGTTGCGATTTGAGTAAACTTTCAACTTCGTTACGAGTTGGCATTGAAGGTTGAGCGCCAACTTTGGTGCAAGCAATCGCTCCAGCAGCATTAGCGAAAAGGACCGCATCTTCAATTGGAGCGCCTTCAGCCAAGCGAACTGTCAACGCTGCTGCAAACGCATCGCCAGCAGCAGTTGCGTCAACGGCTTGAACTTTGAAGGCAGGGAAATGACGGACAAAATCTGGTGTTGCAAGCAGAGAGCCGTTCGCTCCCAAAGTCAAAACGACGGCTTTCGCTCCTTTGTCAAGCAAAGCCTTTGCAGCCTTTTCAGCGCTCTCAAGGTCGGTAACTTGAATTCCAGTCAAGCCTTCAATTTCTCGTTCGTTGGGCGTCCAAACATCAACCAATCCAAACCACTCTTCAGGAAAAGTTTCTTTCGGCGACGGTGCTGGATTGACAATGACTAATGCTCCGTGCCTGCTGGCTTCACCGATTGCGTAGCCTACTGTTGGCAAAGGGATTTCAAATTGAACCAGCAACGCTTTCGCATTTTCCCAAACAGGCGATGCAACTTCAATGTCCTTTCGGCTCACTCTACCGTTTGCCCCTGGGGCGACGACAATTTCATTTTGTCCAGTTTCGTCAACGAAAATGAGAGCCACTCCCGAAGAAACTTCAGGGTCTCGCTGAAGGAAATCGGTTTTGACACCTGCTTCTTGAAAACTTTGCAACAGAATATCGCCGAATGTGTCTTTGCCCACTCGTCCTATAAACCAAGTTTCCGCTCCGAGCCTTGAGCAAGCGACAGCCTGATTTGCTCCTTTGCCTCCGCAAGCCATTTCAAACTTAGTGCCCAAAACCGTTTCACCTGGCGCTGGCAATTTAGGGGCGAAAGCAACCATGTCCATGTTGGCACTTCCGACCACGACCACCTTGACACTCATCTAACTCACCTCCCAGTCATTGTTTTGATTCGTCGCTCTTTCTGCTCTTGCTATCATCTTCGCCTGAAGGCTTTTCTTGCTCAGGTTGCTTTTCCTGTTGTGACTTTTCTGGCATAGGTTTGACTTGTGGCATTTTCTCGCTGCTTGAAGGAGTTGAAGGTGTAGGTGGTTCTGGCTTCATCAAGAAGGTAGTCAATAGCCAAAGGGTTGTGCCAATATCAACTTCACCTTGAGTTCTGATGGCGACAACTCTTATGTTGCCAGAATTTTCATTTAGGCGAGCCGTAAGGACGAACAAACCTTTTTTCGGTGGCTCAACCATGAGCATCGTTTCACGATGACCGCTGCTACTCCTGTTCCAAAAAACTCGCCTCCAGCCTTGAGCCTCAAGCAAACTCTGGTTCATCTGCACCAAATCAGAAGTGGTTGCTCCTTTTTTCCGGAAATCGTATTCAACGAGCCAAAGGGCTTCCATGCTCGTTATCAAATCACGCAATTGCTCACCTGAGATTACCTGCCCTCCTGAATGCTGAAGACTAAAGTAAGCGAAAACTTGAGCGACAACGGGCAACAAATCTTCTTTCGTCAACTGGAGTTCGGTCAACAATGTTGCTCCCGCTGGCACGAAGATAATGGGTTTGAGTGGCGGTTTGGTGGCAGTCGGTTCACTCGTCGGTTGAGTTTGTGCGCAAGCGAAGGCAAGGAAAAAGGCAAGTGTAAAACTGACAAGCACTTTACTCATCATCTTTCACCTCGCTTTCGGAATTGAGCAGCCAAACTTGACGCTTCTTGCCTCCAATGAGTTTGACTGTATTTGAGCCAAAAAAGGTGAAGGCATTGGCTCGCCTTGTCTTCGTAGCCCAACCTCCAAAAAAGTTCAGCCGCTTTCAAAAGGGCTTGTGGCGACTTAGGAAAATCAAGTGCTTCGGACGAAAGTTGAAAAAGCCTCAACGCTTCACGATAACAACGATGCCTTTCAAGTTGCTCTGCAAGCGTAAAAACGATTTCGGCTGACAAGTTTTGAACTTCGTCCATAAGAGCGATTTTGCATGCTTCTTGAATTGCTTTCTCATCCCAAAGGAAATGTTTGATGGCTTCCTGAAAATTTCTTTCAGCCATTGCAAGATTTCCACCTGCCAAAAAATTTCTGGCAGCAGCCAAGAAGGCAAAAATTTCTTTTGTTTTCAATTTGGCTAATTGCGACCAAAACTCTGCTGCTTCAAGCCAATGCCTTTCGCTTTCAGCCTTCATAGCCTTTCGCTCCAGTTGCTCCAGTTTCGCTTGATTGTGCCAATTGAACCCAAATGCTGTCAAGATGCCGATAGCGAAACTCGCTATATGGGCGATGGCAGTTTTGTCAGCCCCGTAGGAAAGGAGAGCAAATTGACCTGCAAGCCAAAAAGCAGCGAGCCACCAAACTGGCGTGGTGAATTCTCGCTTTCGCCAATGCCGACCGTAAAACATTAGCCACTTGACTCCGACATTTCTAAATCGGATGCAAAAAGCGCCAGCGCAAAAAGCCACTATCGCTGATGAGCCAACTAAAATTGGCGGTTCAAATTGACCTTGCCAAAGCCAAAACCAAGTTTGAGCCTTGAGAGCAACGAAGTGAGCGAGCGAAGCGAAAGCCAAAAACCGCTTCCAGCCCATCTCCAACTCAACGAACCAACCAAAAAGCCAAAGCCCTAAAAGATTAACAGCAAAATGCGAAAAATTGGCGTGAACAAGTAAACCTGTAAAAGCGCTCCACCAATTGGGCTTTTCAGGATCATAGCCGAACATTTCAAACCAAATTTCTTTTGCCGTCGGCGCAAACTCTTGTCGGCTGAGAAACACAAATTGAGCCAAAAACATCGTTGCAACGGCGAGCGTGAACGAGACTATCGTCAAAGGCAATCTTTTGGGGCGCTCCGTTAGACCTACTGGAAAAATCAAAATCATCTTTGCTCTTCACCTCTTCGTCATCCCATAGCAAATTATGGCAGGAAGGAATGAAGGAGTGAAAAGGATGGACAAGAAAATGACAGTTTTGCTGGCACAAATTTGACCCTTTCATGTCATAATTGCATTCGGTGAGGGCAATGGGCATAAAAGGTCGTGACTTTTTGTCAGCAGCGGACATTAATGCTGAAGAAGCATTGGCTCTGTTTGAGTTGGCTAAGCGATACAAAGAGCAAAGGCATGCGAAAATTGAGCACGATGAGCCACTAAAAGGCAAAAAGGTTGCTATGCTTTTCCAAAAGCCATCGCTGCGAACGAGAGTGACTTTTGAACTTGCAGTGCATGAACTTGGTGGCTACCCTGTCATCTTGACTCAATCAGAAGTTGGGTTGGGACAGCGTGAGGCTGTCAAGGATGTAGCCAGAAACCTTGATAGGTGGGTTGATGCCATTGTTGCCCGTGTTTTTGAACACGAAACTCTCGTGGAGATGGCAGAATGGGCGAAAGCGCCAGTGATAAATGCCCTCTCCGATTTGGAGCATCCTTGTCAAGCCGTCGCCGATTTGTTCACCCTTTGGGAAATCTGGGGCGATGTTCGCAATCGCAATTTGACATTTGTTGGCGACGGTTTCAATGTGGCTCATTCCCTTTTGCTACTTTGCGCAACTTTGGGCGTGAATTGCACTGTGGCGACGCCAAAAGGCTACGAGCCTAAAGAGGCAATTGTCCTCAAAGCGAAAGAGATAGCATCAAAAAGCAACGCTCAAATTGTCATCACTAACGACCCAATTGAAGCAGTCCGAAACGCCGAAGCCCTTTACACTGATGTTTGGGCGAGCATGGGTCAAGAAGCGGAAGCAGAAAAGCGAAAGCGTGACTTTGCCAGATTTCAGGTCAACACTCAACTTCTAAAGCATGCACCAAGTGGCGTTTTTGTGATGCATTGTTTGCCTGCTCACAGAGGTGAAGAAATCACTGACGAAGTTTTGGATGCAACTTTTAGCCTTGCTTGGGAGCAAGCGGAAAATCGCTTGCACGCACAAAAGGCATTGTTGGCGAAAATTTTGGGAGGGGATTGAAATGAACGCCGAGAGACCGCCAGACACTTTGGCGAAATTCACAAAAGTTTTCGTTTACCGTCAGTCGGCGGTTAGACCATACTGGCTTGCTTGTGCTGCTGTCGTAGTCATGATGGTCTTTTTCCTTTGGGTTTTCGCTCAGTGGGAAAGTTTGACCTTTTCTGTTTTGGTCTTGCTTTCGTTGCCAGTGGCTTTGGTTTTCGCTTTCACTGTCTACCTTTGGCTCTTGAGCAAAACAGCGATGTTGGTCGTTACCGAACACGGAGTAGTTTACAGCGACCGATGGGTCAAGCGAGCCCTTTTGTGGAGCGAAATTGATGCCATCACCAACTACTCAATTCGCAGCAAAATTGGCAAGAACATTGCCCTTAGACTTGGTCTCAAAGCCATTGAAAACTGGCAAGAATTGGTCAACATAGCCCGTGAGTTTAGCGATGCGAGAATTTTGGTTTGATGCCGTCATAAATTCTCGTTCAAGCCTGCCTGAAATTTTTCGTGCTGATTTCATCCGCCAAACTTTGAATATAAAGCGAGGTCAAACTTGGCTTCAACTTTCATTTGGAAAGAGGGAGCAGGCATTTGAGTTGAAGGTGGCGGTTGTTGACTTTGATTTTGTTGTTGCGCTTGTTGCTGATTTTGTTGACCTTCTTCGCCCTGTTCACCTTCTTCATTTTGACTTTGTTCTTGCTTTGAGTTTGCATCTTGGTTTGTTTGAGTGACAGGAATTTTTGTCCCCACTTCCAACTTGATTGAGCCTGAAGCGGAAATTGTCCGTCCCTCTGCGATGCTGAAGACCACTTCGCTTTCGGCACTGTAACGAGCAGTGAAGTTCCATTGAGAACGCAAAGTCGGGTCAACTAAAGCATCAATAGGCAATAGGTAACGGAGTCGCAATTTAATAGGCTGAAGTCTTGGTGGAAGGTTAGCAGGTTGTTCAACGCACTGGACTGTCGCCAAAGTTATCGTCGCACCCAATTGGTGAACACCTTGCCAAGCATCACCAATTTGCACGCCTTCTTTAGGGAACGGAACGACAAGGGCAGCAAGGGCTATCGCCATAAGGTCAAAGTTGGCAACAAGTTCGTCAAGGGAACGAGCACCTCCACCCATGATGTCAAGGATTTCGCCTGTCGGAGTCGTAACGAAAGTTAATTGAACCCATCCGAGTTTTTGAATTTGCTCGCCTACGGAAGAGAAAACTCTCAATTTACCGCCTTTGATGGTCAAATCGCATTTCAACTTATCGCCTAACTTTTGCCATTTTTGCTCAATTTCAATTGCTGCGCCCAACTGTGCGAACCAGAAAAATCCGCTCGCTTCCATTTGAATTTCGCCGTTAATGAGCAGTCGGTAAGAAGACACTTGACCAACTGCTGGCAAGTAAGAGGGTTTATGCAAAGGCTTTTGGGTTATGCCGAGCGCAACTGATAAATTCAAGCAAGTCACAAATGCCAATAAACGCTGCAAAATAAGCAACCTCCTTGCCTTCTTGAAGGACGAAGGCATTAGGACTTGATAGAAACCAATTCGGTGACGCTTTTGACCTGAGTTTGCGCTTGTAAACTCATGATACCGCCACCAACATTTTCAGGCATTTGAATGACGACGCTCATTTTTGTCTCAGTGTTGACCTCGCTTTTAGAGATTAGCCCTTTTGCTAAATCAAACCAATATTTGGTGTTGGCTTTCGTTCCGCCTTTCGCTTGAAGGTCAATGCCCATTTCCTTTAACATCGGAAGTTTGCTCACAAGTTCGCCAATTTCAGGGACTTCGCTTTGGACTTCAACAACAGCAAGTTCATCGTTTCCCTTCCGTTCAATACAAGTCAACTTGCCTTTGTTGGAAATTTTTGCCGAAGCAGGTTGAGAGCCGGGCAAAGGCACAGGGACAGTTCCTGTTGACTCCCAATTCTCTCCGACTTTAACTGACTTTGGCGGCAAGTTAGGTTGGAACAAAGCCCATGCATTTGCGCTAAAGACAAGGGCTTGCAACGGGTCTTGTAGAAACTCAAATTGCTCAATTGGTTTTTCGCCTTCCAATTTCAACGGTTTAATCTCGGCGATTTGCCCATCGGGTTTCAATTTCATCAAGAGCCTAACTGTCGGAACCTTTTGCTCATTCGTTTGCGAACCACTTGTGGACATCAAAAGCCCCATCTTCCCGCTCACTGTTACGATTAAAGTTGCGGTCCCATCATCAGCAACTTCTTTGATGACTTCCTCTTTGGTCAACTCGCCCTTGAATTGCAAATCGGTAGCGACACCGATTTCGCTGATCAAATTAACTTTGCCCTCAAGATTGACTTTGTAATTTACGGTTTGACCTTGTTGATAACGAAGCCTCAAGGAAAACTCCTGCTGCTCATCAGCGAAAATCAAACCGCCCAACAATGCAAGCAACCCTAACAAAAAGAATTTGCCTAACTTCATGTTCATCCCTCCAACGAAGTTCTTAGGTTTTTCAATCCACCTTGAAAATTTTTTCGTGCCGAAAATTTAGACGCAAGATTGTCATCTGCGACAAACTTGCTTTGGTGATGAAGGATGCTTCTCCGCAGGCTCAAGCAAATTCTTGAGCAAGTTCAACAAGGTCAGTTGAGCGTTGACGATGCTTTGCGAGAACTGCGAAATTTGCCCTTTCAAGAACTTGGTTTCGCCAAGATTGACCATCATAGACTGTTGCGTCGTGGCTTTCCTGAAGCCGTCTTTTGCCTCAACAAAACTCCAGAACAGGTGGCAAAAATCGTTAATGCTATGAGCCAGACAGGTGTGACTGTTTTGGCTACAAAAGCCAGCGAAACTCACTACAATGCTGTCAAGGAATTAGTCCCGCAAGCCCATTACTATCGGCTCGCTAAACTCATCGTGGTAGAAGGTCAAGAGCCAACAAAAGTTCCTACAGAAAAACAACCCAAAATCGCTGTTGTGGCAGCGGGAACAGCGGATTTGCCTATCGCTGAAGAGGCAGCCCTTACAGCAGAATATGCTGGCTGCAAAGTTGAACGCATCACTGATGTAGGCGTTGCTGGCATTCACAGGCTTGTTGAGCATTTACCTACATTGGAAAAAGCCGATGCCATCATTGTCGTTGCCGGCATGGAAGGTGCATTGCCAAGCGTCATCGCTGGTTTGATGTGGCAACCCGTCATCGCTGTCCCAACGAGTGTAGGCTACGGGGCGAGTTTTCACGGATTATCGGCTCTTTTGACAATGTTGAATTCATGCTCACCAGGAATTGCTGTCGTCAACATAGACAATGGCTTCGGTGCAGGTTACCTCGCTGCATTGATAGGGCGAATGGCAAAAGGTTTGCTAACACAAATTTGAGTTAGGACTTAGGCAATCGCAACAAGAACTGCAATTATGCGTAGGCGAATGAAATGGAAGGTGAAAAGATAAGGCAGAAATTCCTGCACTTTACGAAAATTGACGAGAATTGAGTTGCAGAATTGGGGGAAAGGAAGGGGTTGGTTTTGTCGGGATTTGATGGAATTTTGAGCGATTTTGAAGGGATGGTGAATTTCGGACACCTTCCCAAAACTACGGCAACTGTTCCCTGAACTTCTTGAGATGTTGAAAGAGGGTAATGACAATGAGGCGAAAAGGGAGAAGGGGCGATGAAAGGTTCGTAGCGTTGTTGAAATCTATGAGGGCTAATGGTGCTACTTCTGCAGAATTAGGTAAAGTCGCATTGGAGGCGATTGATAGCGGTTGGGAAATAGCAACTTTGGCTCGTGCAATCGGTGTTTATCATAGAATGGTAGGTTTGAGTTGCAGCCATTAAGGTGGAAGCCGAAGGGTTTGAAACTGGTTGAGCAACAAAAATGTCGCCGCTGCCAAACGACAATTTGCTTGTGGTCATCGGAAAAACTTTCCCTTGTCTTGGCTAAAGCAACGAGAAAATGTTGCTTTGGTCAAATTTCCATCACGGTCAAGTTGAGTCAAAATCATTGCAGGTGATAGTGATGGCAATTACGAGTTGGGAAGAACTTCGCAAGATAATGGAGGGTAAAAGGAACGCTCCTTTGATTGCGGGCATCAATGTTTCCGTCACATCTGCGATAAGGCTTGGTGCCCTTGAAGCCCTTGACCCAAAGAAGTTTCCTCTCGCTCAAATCAAGGCAAGAGAGGATGCTTGTCCTTTTTGTAGGGCTATGCACAACAAGGTTTTGAGGATTGACCAACATCACGCTTACCTTCCGCCTTTTCACATCAACTGCCGATGTGTCGTTGTTAGATTGTCGGAAGGTGCTGCACCTGTTGATTTTGACCCTGAGGATGAAGAGATTAAGCGTAATTTGCACCACGCCCATTTTGTTGCCGATTTGGTCAAAGGTAGGCAAGTTCGTTATGAGGCGTTGAGAGTTCCAGCAAGGGTTGAAGGTAGAGATTTCATTTTTCGTAGGTTCAAAGACAAAGCGACAGGCAGATGGCTAAGCAAGTTGGAGTTTAGGCAAGGAAAGCCTACATGGCTCAAGTTTGAGGGGTTTGAAAACTTGTTGCCTGAAAAGGGGCAAGAGCCAGTGTTTGACCTGCAAAGGATTGGGAGGGCAATCAGGCAACTTAGGCAAGCCTACCCAGAACTTTTCCATCGTGCTGACCTTAGAAGGGTTGTTATTCGCCCTCGTTTGCCTAAACCTTATGAGACAGAAAGAGGTTTTACCCGTCCTCCCAGTGGGATTGTTTGGTTGGGCGCAACCGAGATATCTCAGAGAAAGTTGCCACTTGGAAACATCACTGCAACTGACCAGTTCCTTTTGACTTTGGTTGAAGAACTTTTGCATCCTAAAGCGAGAACCTACAAAATCAATCATACGAAAAGGTGGTCAAGGAAGCGTGACTCTCTTATGGGGCGAGATTGGCTTTTGCCAATTCTTTACAAAGATTTGTCTCTGGAGCAACAAAGAGAGATTTTGAAAGATTTTGAAGATTGGGTTTGCAAAGGGATTGCTGCTTTGTTGGTGGGGCAAAGTAGGTTAATCAACGACGAGGTTGAACACATACTTCGTTCCCTTTGGGGGGAATTGAAATGATAATTGAAGGCAGGAAACGCTTTCGCTATCTTATTCTCAAAAAATCAGAAGATGAAATCGTTGCCTTTTACAGACCAGAGCAAATTCTTTATTTGGGCGAGGCAAAAGATGACCCTGAGTTGATGGAGATAGTGGCGCCTTTGGATGTCGTGGTTGAATACTACCCTGCTGAATTGGCTGTCAAGCCCCTTGAGGGTGAAGAAAAGGAAAGCCTCAAAAGGGTTCTGATTTGGCTTGACGAGAATTTGCCGAAAGAAAAAGTTGAGAAAGAAGGTTGGTTGATTGTCCCTGAAACTTATGCCAAACCCGATATTGGTCATTTAGCGGAGCCAGAAGATTACGAGCGCATAAAGCGAGGCGGAAGGCGTAGGATAACTGAAATTCCTGAGTGGCAAGTTTACTTTGGCGAAACTACTGACGACGATGTTCAGTTATAACCGTGAACCTTATCCTTGAAACTCTCAAGAGCGCATTTTGAAACCTGACGGTAGGTGAAAAGTCAACTTCGGTGACTTGCAAAATTAAAGCCAAGCCTCCTGCTTGGACATCCGTTGCCAAAACTTCTGCAACGCAATCGGTGTAGTCGTGAAGTAACTTAGCCGTTTCTTCTTTATCGCTTCCTGCCACTGCTATCCAAACTTCGCCTTCCATCTTTTGTCTCAATTTGCCTTGAACTCCCAAAGTTGCTTGTTGTTGTGGGTAGCGGTTGATGTCAACGGAAAGGCGTGGCAAAACGGTTGGCGAAGTTATCACCAAATCGCCATACTCAATTTCTGTTGGCAAAGCCAAGTTGGCTTGAGCAAGTTTTGTTGGCAAGTTGGTATTTAAGTGATTGATGATTTGCTCAACGATTTGTCTCGTCTTCATTCACCATCACCTTGTAGCGGAAACTGAGGCTGTTGTCTAAAACCAATCCATGCTACGGGCTAAAGCCTGTTCCTACATGGCAATTTTTCGGTCGGGCGGTAGCCTGACCTTCCGAAAGAATTCGGAGGGCAAGCCTACTGGCTTGCCGAATTTTTCCGTCTTGATTTTCGGTTCGTCAGTAGCCGAACCCTCTGATTTGCGAATAGGCTTGTGCCTGTCCCTACTTGCTTTTTACGGCGTCCGAAATGGTTTGTTGCAAAATTGGTGACAGTGGTAGACTACGGTGCCCAATTTTGCGAAAACTTTTGCCCTACAATCGCCTAAAAAGGGGCACCCCTATATTAGAGCCCAGATTTTTCCCAAAGAGGAAGTCAAAAAGCGGGAATGGAACTTGAGAGGTTGCAAATTCAGTTTCGCATTCTAACAGGTTCATCGGATAAAGCAGCGAAAATGATGGCTCAAATAAGACAAATTTCCCAAACTTCTGTCTTTGATTACAAGACCTTATCCGAAGCAGCAGCAAAACTTGGCAACACAATTTCTGCTGTTGGTGGCGATGTAAATCAAACCCTACCTCTTTTGCAAAGGATTCAAACTCTCGCTTTAGCCTTTGATCAAACTACACCTGAAGCCCTTAGCGGAAAGTGTCCTTAGCCACTTGAGGCAAATAGAAAAGGAAAGCAACACAAAAAATCTTTGTGCCTACAATCTCATGACGAAACTTGCCCACGATAAACCTGCGCCAAAACTGACGGCAACGATAACGCTTCCTTCTTTCAGCAGACCATTTTGCTTTGCTTCTTTCATTGCGATTGGAATAGAAGCGGCGGAAGTGTTGCCATATTTGTCAACATTGATGATGATCTTTTCCATTGGAACTCCGAGCCTTCTTGCTGCAGCGTCAATAATTCGGATGTTGGCTTGGTGCGGGACAATCAAGTCAACATCATCAATTGTCAAACCAGCATTTTGAACGGCAGCGAGAGTGCTATCAGCCATGACTTTAACAGCAAACTTGAAAACTTCATTGCCATTCATGTAGATAGTTGAGCGGCTGTTAATTCCGATTTTTGATGGTGTCACGCAGTAACTTTGAATTGCTTCAGCCTTTAGGAGCGAACCGCCACTACCATCGCTACCTAAATCAAATCCCAGTAAACCTTTACCTTCAGGCACGGGAGCGATAACAGCAGCGCCAGCGCCATCTCCGAAAAGAACACAAGTTTTTCGGTCAGTCCAATCAACGATACGAGTTAGTGTTTCCGAACCAATAACCAAAGCGCAATTTGATGCACCATTTTGAACGAATTGGCAAGCGGTCACGATACCATAAACGAAGCCTGTGCAGCCAACAAGCAAATCAAAGGCTGCCGCTTTCGGCGAGCCAATAGCATTTTGAACCAGACAGGCTGTTGAAGGGAAAAAGTAATCAGGCGTAACAGTCGCAACGATGATTAGGTCAATTTCGTTGGCAGAAATATTTGCGTCGGCGATAGCCGCTTTTGCTGCTTCAACAGCCATAGTCGTTGTCGTCTCGTGAGAAGCGGCAACTCGCCTTTCCTTTATGCCTGTTCTGGTCTTAATCCAATCGTCGCTTGTCTCAACGAGTTTTTCAAGGTCAAAATTAGTCAACACCTTCTCAGGCACATATGAGCCAAGCCCAATAATCCCAGCAGCCCTCATTGCTTTCACCTCGGCAAGAGTTTTTGTTTGTTAGTGTAGGTAGGAGCGGATTTCATCCGTCCTTAAAATTTGGTCGGCTTCGCTTGCCAATATAATTGGACAAAATTTCTCAGTTTTTTACCGCCGAAATTTGTCAGTGAATTTTAGAGCCTATGACTTTTATAAAACCCCGTGTTGATTTAAAGAAGTGTCGGATGATTTTTCCAACAGGCTACATTTGCGAATGAGCGAGGCAGCGATAAGGTAGCAAACTGCACCGAAAACAATTGCTTTGCTGTAGCCTGCAAACTTGCCTATTAAAACAGCGCTAACTGAACCGACCACGCTCATAACACCATTAACGCCCCAAAGGTAAGCGACGCTAACTGCCCACAAAACTGGCGCTATCCTCATAGCCGAAGGGAAAGGCATTCCCATCGGAATGCCCAAAGCAACCGTCATAGCAAAAAGAGCAAATGCTCTGGCGAAAAGTGGCAAACCTTGCAATGCGTTGACGACAGGCGTAATTAAAAGACCAAGCAAAGCAGCCGAAGCAGCCACAACGATGCACGCTGTCATAGCCCAATTGCCAAGTCCTTCGTTCTTTTGCCTTTGCGTCAAAACGCTGCCGATAGCGCCACCAAGCAAAAGCGCTCCAACAAACAAAGCGAGTGTGTGAGTTGGGCTTCCAAGTAAAAGCATAGTCCTTTGCATCAAGCCAATTTCAACCAACATGAAGCCAATTCCCAGCAAAGCGACATAAAGGGTCGGCATCCAAAAAGTTTGCAAAGTGAACACTTTGCTTGAGCGCCTTTTGGTTTCCGTCAATCCAGCCAAAATCCCAAACGCCAAAACAATAACGATAGCAGAAATGACAAATTGCCACATTATCGGCGGAACTGTAGGTGAAAGGTCTACGAAGAAGGGCGAATCATCAGTGACTGCTCGGACATTGATTTGGTAGCGCCAAAGAGTGTCTGAGACCACATCATTAGCGGAGTAGTCACCCATAGCGACCGAACGCAGCGGTTCATCGGCAGCAACGAAGGGAACGAAAATAGGAATGATTTGCCATCGCTCAGTGACGGTCTTCAAAAGTTGGGCATCTTCTTTGCCAAAGGGCTTGCGAGCCATTATGACCAGTTGTCTATAAGGTGTTGCACCCCAAAATTCTTTTGGAAACTCCCACCATGCGAGATGAAAAACAGCATTTTTGTGTTCTTTTCCAGTTTGCTCTTGAACAACTTCCAAGCAAGTTAGCCACCAACGCAAGGCAAGGGATGGCTCTTGAGTTATCAGCGCCACCATCCCCTTTTCGCTCAAAACTTTCCAGTAATCATGGCAAGCATCTTTCGTGTGCACATAACTTTCAACCAAAGCCAAGCCCGCTTTGCCCATTGTTGCTGTCTGAGTTAAAGCCATGATGACCAAATCGTAACGCTTGCGTGTTTGCTTGACGAAGGCTCTCGCTTCTGCAATGTAGAACTTAACTCCTTGTTTTTCGTAAATTCCGCCATTAAAGTCACGAAACTTT
>JANXCD010000060.1 GCA_025060305.1 Armatimonadota bacterium
GGAACTGAAGCAATGGGGAAGCGAAGAACGCTTCCATTTCGCCGAAGAGGCTAAAGCCTTTGCTGCTATTGAAACGCCACAGCATTGTCCTGATTGTGGTAGCAAAAATTTGGTTCAAGACCCAGATGTCCTTGACACTTGGTTTTCGTCAGCCATTTGGCCTCATGCGGTTTTGGGTTGGCCTAATGAAACGCCTGAACTGCACAAATTCTATCCGACCGACTTGATGATTACTGCTCGTGACATTCTCTACCTTTGGGTTGCAAGGATGGTGATGACTGGAGTAAAATTTGCGGGCGATATTCCGTTTCGGACAGTTTATGTTCACCCGACAGTTTTGACCCGTGAAGGCAAACGAATGAGCAAATCGCTCGGCACCGGCATTGACCCACTGGATTTGCTTGACAAATATGGAGCCGATGGTTTGAGGTTTGGATTGATCGTTCAAGCGGAAGCAGGACAAGATTTGCGCTTCCACGAAGAGCGGCTTGAAATGGCTCGTAACTTCGGCAAAAAGTTGTGGAACGCAACGAGGTTTGTTGTAACGGCATTCGGGACTGGGGACTGGGGACTGGAGACTAAGGACTGGATACTGGCAAAAGAAAAGTCAAGCCAAATGCCTCAAGTCTCTAACCTTCGCCTTCTTCCTGTCCGCTGGATTTTGTCTCGTTTGCACAAAACAATCGCTCAAGTCAATGAGGCGATGGACAACTACGAACTGGCGGATGCAGCGAAAGCAATTTACAACTTCGTTTGGGACGAATTTTGCGATTGGTTCGTTGAAATCAGCAAGCCAGCAATGCAATGGGACGAGGGGCGAGGGGCGGGGGACGAGTTGTCGGAAATTTATCGGCGGACTTTGGTGACAGTGCTTGAAACTTCCTTGCGACTTTTGCACCCGTTCATGCCCTTTGTGACCGAAGAACTTTGGCAGAGGTTGAAAGGAGCGTTAGGGACTGAGGACTGGGGACTGGCTTTGATGGTGGCAAATTATCCTGAGGTTGATGAAAGGTTGTTTGATGACGAGGCAGAAAAGCAGATGGCATTTTTGATGGAGTTAGTGAGGCGAGTTAGAGCGATACGGGCGGATCTGGGAATACCGACGGCGAAAGTTGACATTTTACTGGCTTGTGATAGCGAAGAAATTTCCCAACTTGTTAGCGAAAACCTTTGGTGGCTTCAATTTGTCGGGCGAATCAATGATGTCAAATTCATTCGGTTTGGTGAAACTATATCGCAGGCAGTCTCCGAGTTAGTGAACAGCACAGAAGTTTTTATCCCGTTGGCTGGTGTCATTGACATCGGCAAGTTGAAGGAACGATGGCAAAAACGGCTGAATGAGTTGGCAAAGGAGTTAGAACGAATAAAAACACGGCTCTCAAACCCTCAATTCCTTGAGCGAGCCCCTGCCGAAGTTGTTGAAGCGGAACGACAACGATTAACGGAATTGCAAACACAATCGGAAACTTTGCAAAGAAGGCTGAAAAGCGTAGGTGGGTGAGAAAGCAATTCCGCTTTTTGATAGAGCGTTTTAAGGCAAAGTTATGCTGCCCAAAATTGTAGGCAATTTTGCTCCTGTTGCTGGAGGCAAATTTCCTGTTAAGCCCATCACCGTCCTGTGGGCTAAGATAGCAAAAGTGATTGCTTCTTTTGCATCGGTGTTGATGCCAAATTCATCGCTTTTCAGGATTTTAACTCCAGCCAATTTTTGTTTCAGCATTGACATCAATGTGAGATTATTTGAGCCACCACTGCTGACGATAATTTCATCAACCTTTATTCGCTCTTTCTTTTCGGCATATCCTTTCAACCAAAGCCAAGCCTTTGGTAACATCACTAATTCACCACGAGTTTCACTTCATCCTTGAACGCTGTAAGTTATGGCGATGGGAGGCGTGATGTCTTCGTTCTTGTCTCGTGAACCTACGGATATTTTCTGGTGCAATAACTACGCCAATTGCGAAACCCAAACCGATGCTCACGAATTCGTCCCAAGGCAATTCAGTCAGAAAAGAGCGCTTCATCGCTTGAAGCCAATGGGCAATTAAACGCATTGGGTCGGCTATGAAAAGGATAGGGTAACCTTGCTCGCTTTTAGTTGAACTGTTGAAAAATTGCTCTGCTTCTCTTATTACCTGTATCCGACGCTTTTCAAGCAGAATATCAATTGCGTCAGGTTGTAAATCACCGTGAAGATAGTCCAATATGGTGTGATATGCTTCACGGGCTGCAGGAAACCACTGAGAAGCAACATTCATCGTTTTGTGAAGTAGATGCAAAGTCTCTTGTTCATCGGGCAACTTTAGGACTCTAAGAACCCAAAGGGTATAAGTTGAGAGCCGTTCCCAACTTTGGTCGCCAAAGACAACCAAAGGTGCAATATAGCAACTTGATAAAACTATCGCATCACGGATTTCCGAAGGAACATCAGGAGAAAGTTCAGTGAAAATGCGGGCAGTGCTAACTTGAGGGTAATTGAGTGCAATTCCCCAATCTGAGTGACTGCTCTTAGGCAAAACCCCAATTTCGTTGTGGGCAAAATGATTGTGCAGCCATTTTTGACCCCAATCGGTAATTGAACTATCACTGTTAGAAGTAAACAAAATCAATTGCACTCTTTTAAGTAGCGAAAGGTAGTTATGCAACATTGGGACAAACCACCTCCGTTTTCTGGAGGACGGGAGGGCAGTTATAGTGCTTCAGTGTTCCCTTCAGTTAGCGAATCAGTTAGCGAACGCCTGCGCTACGGAATGCTTCTTGCAATTCCTTCAAGCCACTGGGCATCCCTACGAAAACTTTGACTATAGTTCCTTTCTTGTCAATAACGAAAATAGTCGGCAAGGCTTCAACTTTGAATTGGTCAGCGACCTCTGCTTTTGGGTCAAGGGCAACTAAGTAGGGAGTTTTGTTTTCCTTGACAAAAGGTTCAACGGAAGCACGACCATCTTCATCAATGCTTACAGCAAGAATCAAAACTCCCTTTTGGTTTTGGGTTTGATGCAATTTTTTCAGCCACTGACCAGTTATTTGGCATGGACGACACCATGTTGCCCAAAACTTCAAGACAAGCACCTTAAATGCTAAATTTTGATTGACTTTGCTGCCCTTTATTTGCACGCTCAACTTGCCTTTATCGTTCTGCACTACAACTTTTCTCCCGTCCAACAAAGTAGTTTGGAAAGAAGGAATAGTTTTGCCTTCCTTCAATGCTGCCAAGGCGAAAATTGTCGCTGCCAAAAAGAATGCTCCAGAGAAAAACAAAATTCGCCTCATCTCAAGTGGGACCTCCTTTTGAAAATGTGTTTTTTATTGTGCCAAAAGTTTTGAGCATAGTCAAGGGTAGAAGGTAACTGAAGTCATCAGAATTTTTAACAACTGTCCCAAGCCTATCCCACGCTAAACTTCAGCAACTAATGGGTAACCGAGCACCAAAAAACTTTGTAGTAAAGAGCGAAGAAAGTTTTCTGCCAGAAGATTTCTGCATTCCTTTAATAGTTTTTTGCCGAAGGATTTCAGAAAGCGTTAGGCATTGCCCTAAAATTAGCGTGACAGAAATTTTTCAGGCAACTTCAATAGCAAGTAGGGATTGTTCGCCATATAGTTTTTAAGGCGAAAAAGCGATGAAGGAACAATTACGGAGGCAAAGAAAGGTGCGAAAATGGTGTCTTTCTGAGTTGAATTTGAAGCAAATTAGTGAACAAGGTGCCCCTGAGGTAGCAGTTTTGCCTATTGGAGCATGTGAGCCTCATGGGCTTCATTTGC
Source organism: Armatimonadota bacterium (assembly GCA_025060305.1). Taxonomy (GTDB): domain Bacteria; phylum Armatimonadota; class Fervidibacteria; order Fervidibacterales; family Fervidibacteraceae; genus Fervidibacter. The sequence continues at coordinate 3,763 of JANXCD010000060.1, forward strand.
CTTATGGTGTTGATAACTACCAAGTAGTTACTATTGCCGAAAAGGCTTGTGCCTTGGCATACGAAAGAGGAGCAAAGGTTATACTCCTGCCGGCGATACCCTACGGCGTTGACTCTAATTTGCTTTCTTTCCCGATGACTATACATGTAAGGCAAGAAACGCTCAACATGGTTGTCCGTGACATCGCTCTTTCCCTTGAAAAGCATGGGGTATACAAGTTGGTTTTGCTTAACGGTCATGGCGGAAACAATTTCATTGGCTTGCTGAGAGACCTTTACGGTCAAACGAAGGTTTGGATTTTCCTTATCAATTGGTGGCAGGTGGGTAGCGATAAGTTAAGGGAGATTTTTGAAGAAGTTGGAGAGCATGCCGATGAGGTAGAGACAAGCCTTTGTTTAGCAATTATTCCTCACTTGGTTCATCTTGAGAATGCTGACGATGGTTCTGTTAGACCCTTCCGTTTTGAAGCGCTGACGAAAGGATGGGCTTGGACGACAAGACCTTGGGATAGGCTGACGAGAAATTCTGGGTATGGAGACCCTCGCAAAGCAAATGCTAAGAAAGGCGAGTGTTATTTGAAAATCTTGACAGAAAGGATTGCCGACTTTTTGTTGGCATTATCTCAATCTCCTATTGACCAGTGGTTTCCCTTTGAATCGCCAAAGGAGTAGCATCCTTGAAGGAAGCGCATTAAAATCACAAAGCAGTGGGGTATAATGAAAATGGTGATCTTGCCTCACTCCCTATAAAAACTCTTGGGGAGGTGTTGGCAATGCAAGCGCCAACAGCTCGTAAAAGTCTTTTGGATGTGTTGAAGGAACAAGGGAAGTTGAGCGATGAGCAAATTCAAACTATTCTTCAAACGCAACAACAGGTAGGTCAACCTTTGGAGAGGTTAGTCGTTGATTTAGGTTTTGTTTCCGAAACAGATGTTCTTGCTGCTCAAGCAAAATTGTTTAATGTCCAGTATGTTGACCTTAACAAAGTTCGCCCAGACGAAAGTGCTATCAGCGTCGTTTTAAGTAAGGTGCAAGCCAACTACTTGCGGGAGAAAAAGTGCGTCCCTATCCGAATTGAGCAGAACCGACTTTTCGTCGCTATGGCTAACCCAAGAGACATCGTAACTATTGATGAATTGCGAATGAGAACAGGGTTAGTTCCTGTCCCCTTGTTGGCAAGTGCTTCACAAATTGAAACAGCATTGAGTGAACTCCCAACACAAACAACCGCTTCATCGGTAGCGGCTCCGACGGCAGGACGAAGGACAGGCTTCGGGCTTGGCGGTGTTGACGATTTGCTGAAGCAAATAGATGCTGAAAGATATGGTGGCGAAATGACTGCTGGTCCCTTGGCAGGTCAAATTGCAAAAGTTGACGCAGCAGATATTGACGCCGCTCAGGAAGCCCCTATTATTCGCTTGGTTGATACCATTTTGAGGGAGGCTATTCGTGTTGAAGCAACTGACATCCATGTTGAACCGATGCAAGACAGAGTGCGAGTCCGTTACCGAGTTGACGGCATTTTGCATGAAGCCATAAGGCTACCAAAATGGTTGGCTGCCCCGCTGGTGGCTCGCATCAAAATCTTGGGTGATATGGATGTCGCCGAAAAGAGAGTTCCGCAGGACGGAAGAATGAGAATTGAAATGCAAAACAAGCGTTTTGATGTTCGCATTTCAACTATTCCGACAGTTAACGGCGAAAAGGCTGTCCTTAGGTTGCTTGACCAAAGTTCACCTTTAATGGGTCTTGAGAAATTGGGATTGTGGGAAGATGATTTGGCGAAGGTTGAGTATCTAATGAGCCAGCCTTACGGAATGATCTTGAGCACAGGTCCAACTGGTTCAGGTAAGACTACGACCCAATATTCTATTTTGCACAGGCTCAACACTGCCGAAGTCAACATCATAACCATTGAAGAACCTGTTGAGTATGAAGTTTCAGGCATCAACCAAGTCCATGTAAACCGAAAAGCGGGAGTAACTTTTGCGACTGCTCTTCGTTCCTTCCTGCGGCAAGACCCTGACATTATCTTAGTTGGAGAGATTCGTGACCTTGAAACTGCTGACGCTGCTTTTCAAGCAGCCTTGACTGGTCACTTAGTTCTCTCAACTTTGCACACCAATGATGCGCCGACAGTGGCAACACGATTGATTGAAATGGGGGTTGAACCCTTCCTGATTTCCGCTTCTGTCATAGGAGTTATTGCACAGCGATTGGCAAGAAGAATTTGCAATAATTGCAAAGAGCCAAGTGAGTATCCTGAGGATGCGCTTATGAGGCTTGGTGTTGATTTAAGTGAATTGGATGGTAAGGAATTGTATCGTGGTCGTGGCTGTGAAATTTGTCGCTTCACAGGATACAAGGGACGAATAGGTATCTTTGAAGTCTTTGTCATGAACTCGGAAATTGCCGACTTGATTTTGAGGCGAGCACCAATTTCGGAAATAAGAGATGCAGCCATAGCCTCTGGGATGACTACCCTCATGATGGATGGTTGGCGCAAAGTTTTAGCAGGAGTAACTACGCCTCAAGAAGTCTTGCGTGTCGTCACAACAGTCGGTTACTAATGCTTTCATAAAAAGCCGAAAGAAAGGAGGTCATGAGCAGTGGAGATAGAACTTACACCTATGGAGCAACAGCAAAAGCCTGGGCAACCTGCTGCGGGTGTTAGTGTCCGACCTGCGCCAACTCGTGAGTTGCCTTCTTTGGACGATATACACATTGATGAGTTGCTAACGGAAGTAGTTCGTCGCAATGCTTCTGATTTGCATGTATGTGTTGGCGTCCCTCCAATCTTGCGCATTGATGGTCAACTTTATCGCTCTAACTTTCAGCCAGCAACTCCTAAGCAAACCCAAAGGCTTATCTACGAAATCCTAACCGATGAACAAATTCAAAGATTTGAAAGCCAACTTGAATTGGACTTTTCCTATGCCCTTCAGGATATTGCCCGCTTTCGTGTGAATGTTTACAGGGAGCGTGGTTCTATTGCAGCAGCCTTTAGGTTAATCCCAAGAAGAATTCCCACTGTCCGAGAATTGGAGTTGCCTATGATTTTGGAAGAGTTGGCAACAAGACCTCGTGGACTTATCTTGGTAACTGGACCGACAGGTCACGGCAAATCAACGACATTGGCTGCGATGATTGACTATATCAATCGCACAAAAAGCGTTCACATCATCACCATTGAAGACCCCATTGAATACTTGCATCAGCACAAAAAGTCCATCATAAACCAAAGGGAATTAGGTGAAGATACAAGGGGTTTCCCTAACGCCCTTAGGGCTGCACTGAGACAAGACCCAGATGTAATTTTGGTTGGCGAGATGCGTGACCCTGAGACTATGGCAATTGCCATCACAGCAGCGGAAACAGGACACTTAGTCCTTTCAACTGTCCACACTAACAGCGCAGCAGAAACCATTGACCGAATAATTGATGTTTTCCCTCCAAACCAACAGCCCCAAATTCGTGTTCAGTTATCAATGAACCTGGTCGCTGTAATCTCTCAGCAGCTTTTGCCTCGTGCACCTGGTGCTCCGAGAAACCCTTATGGTGGCGGGAGAGTTGCTGCTATTGAAATCATGATTGCCAACCCTGCTATTAGAAACCTCATTCGTGAAGGCAAAACCTATCAAATTCCATCAATGATTCAAACTGGTGCGGCGGAAGGAATGCAAACCATGGATCAGGCTCTCCGTGACCTTTATGTTAAAGGGTTGATAACTTACGAGTCCGCTCTTGAGCGTGCTCACAACATAGAAGAACTCAAGAAACTCATAGCAGGCGCAACTCCCAGTCGTTGAAATTTGAAAAAGCAAATGGCATAATGGCAGTAGCGGTCACTTGAGGTCAGTGAACGCTGGAGGTGAACAAAGATGCCAACTTTTGCTTATGTTGCCAGAACGCCTCAAGGTCAAGTCAGTCAAGGGACAATTGACGCTCCAGATGAAAGGGCTGCCTTGCAACAACTGAGACAACAGGGACTTGTGGTAACATCTATCCGCCAACAAGGAGGAACTGCCCCTCCTGCTGGTCAAACTCAAAAGGCTTCTTTAGGTGCTACCATCAGTAGGGTCAAATTGAAGGACATGGCGCTTTTCTGCCGACAATTAGCGACTTTGATAAACGCTGGCGTTTCTCTCGTTCGTGCTTTGGCTGTCCTTGAGCGCCAAACAGGAAATCCAAGATTGAAGTTCATCATTAGGCAATTGACCCGTAATGTTGAAGATGGAATGGCTCTCTCAAGGGCGATGTCGCAATTTCCAAGAGAGTTTTCCAATCTCTTCATCGGAATGGTTCGTGCTGGCGAAGTTGGTGGTGTCTTGGATGAAACCCTTCAAAGGATGGCTACTTTCTTGGAGAAAGACCTTGAACTTCGCCGAAAAGTTAAATCGGCAATGACTTACCCAACACTTGTTATTATCTTTGCTTTGGCTATCGTAATTTTCTTGAGCGTTTGGATCGTCCCCAAGTTTATGCAACTGTTTACAGACTTAGGTGTCAGCGAAGAGAAGTTCCCGCTACCGACACTCATCATGAAGCGATTTAGTGAGTTCTTAATCAACAAGTGGTATTTCCTCATCGGAGGTGTAGTTGCTTTCTTCTTCGCCTTCGGTATCTTTGTTAGGACAAGGTTCGGCAAAAAGGTTTATGACTGGCTCAAACTGAAAGTCCCTATCCTCGGTCCCATCAACCACAAGATAGTCCTTGCTCGGTTTGCTCGCACTTTCGGGACTTTGATGGGTAGCGGTGTGCCAATTCTTCAAGCGATGGACACGACTGCTGGTGCTATTGACAATGAAATTCTGTCTAAAGCCATATTGGATGCAAGGATGGCTATTCGTGAAGGTGAACGAATTGCTGACCCCCTTGAAAGGAGTAAACTTTTCCCGCCGATGGTCGTCCACATGATTTCTGTCGGAGAAGAGACGGGAGCGCTTGACCAGATGCTTGAGAAAGTTGCTGACTTCTACGAGAGCGAAGTTGATGCTGCACTTCACGCACTTGCATCAACCATTGAGCCTGTCATGATTGTCATCTTGGGCGTGATCGTGTTGTTTATCCTTCTATCGGTCTTCTTGCCACTCATCACCATCATTCAAGACCTTTCGCAAGGTGAATCATGAGGATGACAAAAGAAGGTTACAAGGTGCCGCCCTTTGGGGCGGCGCCTAAAATTCTGATTGTTAGACTTTCAGCCCTTGGCGATACATTAATGTCAACACCTATTGCTCAAGCCTTGCGTGAAAATTTCCCCAATGCCTTTATCGGTTGGGTTGTTGAATCTCATTGCTACCAAATAGTTGAAGGCAACCCTTACATTGACCGAATTCATATCTTGGACGAAAACCTAACTGGCTTTTTCAAAGTCATCACCGAAGTTCGTAAAGAAGGTTACAGGTTCGCCCTTGACCCTCAAGGTTTGTTAAAGAGTGCGATTATACCTTGGCTTGCAGGTATCCCTTTCAGGATAGGTTTTGTTAATGCTCGTGAAGGTGCTGCCCGATTTTACAACCATCTTCTACCTGCCCCAGAACCTCAACCTTTCGTCTCTGACAGAAATTTGCAAATGCTTCAAATGGTCGGAATCAATGCTGACCCAAATCGTCACCGAATGTTTTTCCCACTAACAGAACAAAATCGCCAAAACGCATTGGAACGGTTGAAATTACTGGATTTAAAGCCAAAGAGTTTCGCTATTTTTGCTCCAGCGACTACGAGACCACAGAAACATTGGCTTGAAGAAAGGTGGAGTCGGTTAGCGGAAAGGATTTGGTTTGATTTGAATTTGCCAGCCCTTTTGCTCGCCTCTAAGTCTGAAAGACCACTTCTGGAACGAATTTCTCAAAGAAGTCAAGTTTCTTTGCCAATAATTTGCGACTTGTCTTTGAAAGAAGCCGTTGCTGTCATTGAGCAAGCGAAATTGCTTGTAGGTCTTGACTCTTTCCTCATCCACGCAGCCTTAGCCGTTGGAACCCCTGTGATTGCACTTTTCGGTCCTAATGACCCATACAGGTTTCGCAACGAGGCTGGAATTTTGGTGATAGAACACGATTTGCCCTGCCGACCTTGTCGCCGTCGTCCAACATGCGGTGGCGCTTTCACTTGTATGGCTATGATAACCGTTGACGAAGTTGTCGCTGCAATTGAAAAGACGCTTTCAAATTCAAGAGCCTAAACTATTGTGTCAACGCTCTTTCGCAAAATTTTTCATGGCTAATTAGACAACCAAGCAAGTGACTAAGCGACTGCATCAGCCTTCTCGTTTTCGCTCACTTGGGTCGCTTGGACTAATTGTTTGGCATTTGAGAAAAGTTGCAGCGCTTCCGTTTCTTTCGGGTTGTAACGGGCAAATTTGATAAGGTCGCTCAGCATTAGTGTCCGTTGCAAAACTG
>JANXCD010000061.1 GCA_025060305.1 Armatimonadota bacterium
AATATGTGACGGGCGCCGAAAGCCAAAAGGAAACTGGCGAACCTAACGCAAAGAGCGAACCTCAACCTGCGAACATGCAAGCAATCACTTGGGTCTTTGCTATGAGTTACGACCCAAAAGGTAACCATGTGATTGACAAGCCTGAAGGCTACGAATTTTGGCGAGATTATGTCCCTCAACTTGTCCCTGCATGGACAGGCAAGTTGCTTGACTGGACTCATCCGCACCCGATAAACCTTGAGCCTCGCAAGCGTGTTTTGTTCCCTGAAGAAGGTGAAGGCGATTTGTGGTGTTATCGGCGAATTGTTTGCAAAGACCATTATCCGCCAGATGCAATGCCCTTTGAAGTCACAATTGTCAACTGGCCTCAAAACGATTATTGGCTGCGACCGATTTTGCCCGAACTTTGCGTTAACCCAAACGAAGTTGAACTGGCTTTGAAAGAAGCGAAGCAACTTTCGTTGAGTTTGCTTTATTGGCTTCAAACCGAAGCGCCACGACCTGACGGCAAAGTTGGCTACCCCGGCTTGTTCCTTCGTCCCGACATCACTGGCACTGATGACGGCTTTGCGAAATACCCATACATCCGTGAGAGCCGAAGAATTAAAGCGGTTTTCACTGTCACCGAGTTGCATGTCGGAGTTGAAGCAAGGAAGGCTATGGGCAAAGAGAGCGCCGAAAAGTTTGAAGACAGCGTTGGAGTAGGTTGCTACCGAATTGACCTTCACCCGTCAACAGGTGGCGATAACTACATTGACATCAGCGCTTACCCGTTCCAAATTCCGCTTGGTTCGCTTTTGCCCATTCGTGTTCGCAACTTGCTGCCCGCTTGCAAAAACATCGGCACAACTCACATAACCAACGGCTGCTATCGCCTTCACCCTGTTGAGTGGAACATCGGCGAATCGGCGGGAGCGCTCGCAGGGTTTTGCTTGGAGCGAAAAGTTTACCCGCACCAAGTTCGTGAGCGAGAAAGTTTGCTCCGTGAGTTCCAAAATTTGCTTCGGTCGCAAGGAGTTGAGTTGGATTGGACGCAAGTTCGGGCAGTGTGATTAGATTTATAGGTTTTTGCATGTAACGCAAACTGCCAGTTTGCGCTACAAATCCATGTCAAGGGCTAAAGTCTGTAGTCATTGACAAAATGTAGGGGCAGGTGAAACCTACCCGAAAACCTTTGTCACCACAACGAATTTTTCCGCCCGGCTAAAGCCAGTGGTATGATTGATTTCCAACTCATAGCCCTTAGAAAAATCCCTGATAATCTGCGCTACAAAAACCATGCTATGGGCTTTAGCCCGTAGTCATTGACGCTTTTCATGAGCACCGACTTTAGTCGGCGAAAAATTTCGTAGAGTTGGATGAAATCTCCTTGCAAATTTTCAGGCAGGCTTCACCTAATTCGCCGAATAAATTCGGCGCTTATAATACTCGTCATCAACCACTGGCTAAAGCCAGTGGCATGATTGACTAAGCATCAAATTTAACGAAGAGCGGATTAAAGATGCGGAAACGGAACTTGCTTGAAGCGTTGCTGTTTGCTTTTTCGCCAATCCACAATCCCTTCTTTGCTGTCATGTGGAGGCAGCAGAGAAGGAACATAGGACAGTTTTTGTTTCATCTCGGGCTAATGCTCGGTTTTGTTTGGTTGGTTTTCGCTGCAGCAAGTTTCATCATGGAAGCCAGAGATTTTGCGGTTCACCATCGTGGAATCGTCCTTTACGAACTCGTCGCTTGGTCGCATTTCATTGCAGCCAGCGTTTACAGCACGAGCCTTTACCGTCGCTACCGCCAATTTTGGCGTGAAGACACTCGCCCGCAATTGTTGCTCACTGGAGCACCACCAGTTTGGATTGCGCTCGCCATTCCTATTTATCCGCTTTTCATTCAAGCCTACATCGCATTGCTTTGCTTGCCCTTTTACGCTGCCGCAGCCACCTTGAGCGGAATTGCTTGGTCAACAGTGATGCTAACTATCGCTCCGATCGTGCTGCTAACAGGGCTTCATATCTCGTGGGCAGGTTGGCTAATTTTACCTTTTGCATTACGAGGCGTAACTCGTGTTAGCGATTTAGCCCTCTGGTCAAACTTGCCTTTTTTGCTCCAATCGCCCGTTCGCTTTTACATTTGGTCAACTCCCGTTTGGATTTTGCTTCCGCTCGCAATTCCCCTTGCACTTGCTCACTCTGCAACCCAATGGGCATGGTGGCTTGAGCCGAGATTTTATCCCACTCAAGCGAAAGTTTGGCAGTGGTCAAACCGTTTTGGGTTTTTGCTTCACTTATTCTTTTGGGGCTTGGTTTGGGCTTATGTGCTGCCAGCAGACTTTGAAGCCAAAGTTGCTTACACGCTTGTCGCTTTTCGTTTGGCTATTAGCGCTTCCATCCTGTCGCAAGCCTTTGTCAAGCAAGAGACGACACCACCTATTCCGCCAACGAAAACATTGGTAGCGAGCATGCTAACGCTCAACTTGCTGACATTGGCACTCGTTACCTTTCTCGGTTTGTCAAGCCCTGTGCCTTCTTCAACGCTGATTCAAGTTCTAACGGCAAGTTTTGTTTTGTGTTTGTCCCATTCGCTCGCTCACGGTTTGGGCTTTGCTTGGTGGAGCAAACTCATGAGCGCACAAAGAGCGCCATCAACTTGGTGGCTCGTTTTCTTTGTTTGGCTAATTTCGCCCATCGCTTTGTTCGTTCAACCTCTTGCGCCCCTTGTCGGCATTCAAGGTTGGTTAGTTCCCCTTTCTTTGTTGCCTTCTTCGTTCGTTCAAAAAGGCGTAGCCTATTTGCCCTTCGGACTCAAAATCTTCATCCCCGATTGGTGGGCAACTGCGCTGGTTCAAATTGCATGGAGCGGATTACTTTGGTGGCTTGAGCGGAAAACAATTTTGCTGCAAGCGGAGAAAAGGGAAGAAAGGCGTGAATGGTTGACAGTTTCGCACCCCGTTTGGGGCTGGTTGGCAAGGCTTGAAGGTCAAATTTGCGAACGGCTCGCAAACCCTTTGGTCACTTTGCAAATTCAACAACAGTCAAGGTTTGCACCCTTGAAAGTTGCGATGGATTTGGGAATTGTAGCGATTGCTTTCACCCTTTCGCTTTGGCTTTCAGCGCAAATTTTCCCGCACCCAGATTTGGTTCGCTTCGCTAACGGGGTTTTTGCGAGGTTGCCGAGTTTGATCGGTCTTGCCGCTTGGCTTGCCGTTGCAGGAGCCATTTCAAGCCACGACCAAAAGTTTGCCCTTTGGCTGCTCGGTCAAAAGCGTGTTGTTGAAAGTTTCGTTTTGTCACCATTGACAAAAAATCAGTGGAAATTCGGTTGGTGGTTTCCCAGAGTTTGGCTTTGCTTCAAAGCGACAACGCCTTATGCGATTTGCCTTTGGCTCGGCTTTTTGCTCCAGCCGAGTGCAGGGCACTTGCTGACCGCTTCGTTGGTGACCGTTTCGCTGCCAGCAATCGCTTTCGCCCTCGGTCTGATGGGTTTGGCTGGAAGTTTGATGAAGCAGTGGGAGATGTTTGTGGCTTTGCTTTTCGCTTTCCCTGTGTTCACTGCCTTCGGGGTTCTGGCTATCATGTTCGCTCTCATTTCTAACCTCTGGCAACACCATGCTCTGATTTGGCTCGGATTTTTCGCAATTCATCTCATCATTGCAGCCGTCAGTTTCCTAATCTTCTCACGCCGAATAGATTTTTTGCGGACTCCGAGCGGATATGAGCGATGGCTTCAAATCGCCGAAGCGAAATTCCGCCAAGCGCAGAAATGGAAAATTTAGCGTTGTGGCTTGACCTTGATAGCATTTATGAACTGAAGCCAACAGCGTGACAAATAACCGCTGAATGGCATTTGCAGTTAAAAGCCCTTCGCTTTTCCCATTAAAGTTTACTGGTGTAGGATAATTGGCTTTGAACTCAAGGTTTAGGATACTCTCAACAATTCTGCTCCACCTTCTAAGGCTTCAACTTTTGCTCGCAAGTATTTATGTTCTGGTCGCTCAAGGTGCGAATCTATTTCAACGAGCCATTCAGCACACTCTTTCGCTTGTATCAAGATGTCAATGTCTTTGATAATGTCAGCAAGTTTAAGGTCGGGCAAACCATGCTGGCGAGTGCCTAAAAATTCGCCAGGACCACGCAAACGCAAATCATGTTCGGCGATAACAAATCCGTCGTTAGTTTTTGTCATCGCTCGCAACCGCTCTTTTGCTTCGTCCGTTGATGGGTCAGCGATGAGCACACAAAAACACTGATGTTCACTACGCTCAACTCGCCCACGCAATTGATGAAGTTGAGCCAATCCAAATCTGTCAGCATCTTCCACAACCATAACCTTTGCGTTGGGAACATCAACACCGACTTCAACTACCGTCGTTGTAACCAGAACATGAATTTTGTTTTGCCTGAAGGCATCCATAATTTCGTCTTTCTCGTAACCGGGCATGCGACCGTGCAAAACGCCAACTTTGTAATTTTGGAAAACACTTTGTTGCAGCCATTCAGCATGTCGGTAAACTGATTGGACATCTTCAAGTTTTTCCGATTCTTCAATGAGAGGACAAACAACATAGGCTTGGTGTCCTTTTGCTAACTCTTTCTTGATGAACTCGTAAGCGAGCATCCGCTTGCTCGTGTGTAGCCAATAAGTTTTTGCCCTTTGCCTTCCTGGCGGTAACTCTCGGATCACGGAAACATCCAAGTCACCATAAATTGTCAAGGCTAAAGTTCTTGGGATAGGAGTTGCCGTCATGATGAGCACATCTGGCGATTGACCTTTCCAAATAAGTTTTGCCCTTTGCATAACTCCAAACCTATGCTGTTCGTCCACAACGACGAGACCGAGGCGATGAAATTCTGTTGCCTCTTCAATGAGTGCATGAGTGCCGACAACTATTTGCGCCATCCCCTCTCGGATTTTCATCCGAGCCTTACGCTTGTTTGCTGGCGTCAAACTCCCAACAAGTTGAATGATGTTGACATCGTGCCAACGAAAGAGTTCTTGCAAAACTCGGTAATGCTGCTCAGCGAGAATCTCTGTTGGCGCCATGAAAGCAACTTGGTAGCCGTTTTGGACAGCAACGAACATTGCTGTCGCTGCTACAACGGTTTTGCCAGAGCCGACCTCGCCGTGCAAAAGTCGGTTCATAGGGTTTGGCTTTTGCATGTCAGCCAAAATTTCATTGATGACTTTATGTTGGTCTTTAGTCAATTGGAAAGGCAGCGAACGAATAAAACGCTCAACGGAATCACTGTCAACATGAAAGACGATGCCCTTATGCTCCTTAACACCCTTTTTGCGTAGCGCCAAAACCAATTGCATTGTCAAAAACTCGTCAAAAACAATTCGTCTCCTTGCTGCTTCCAATTGCCCTTCATCATCGGGGAAATGAACTTGACGCAAGGCTTCGTTAAAAAGCATCAAGTTGTAGCGTTGGCGGATTGAGTTGGACAGAGGTTCTTCTAACTTATCAACGGTGCGCCAAACGGTTTCTCGGACGAGAGTTCTGACAAAGTTCTGGCTCAAACCTTCTGTCAAGGGATAAACGGGGACGAGCCGACCGACTTGTAAGTTGGCATCGCCAGTGATTTCTTCAATCTCTGGGGTTTGAAAAGTTAGTTGCCCAAAAATTTGTGTCGCCTTGCCGAAAACGAAAAGCCTTTGTCCAATGCGAAATTTCTTCTCCATGTATGGCTGATTGAACCAAACGAGGAAGGCTCGTCCAGTCGCATCTCCGACAGGAACTTTCGTTATTAGCAAACGCTTCCGCTCTTCTGTGAATGGATTGCCGACAACTTGAACCTGCACGACAACCTTTTCGCCAGGGACTATTTCCGTCAGCATTTTCAAATTGCGTCGGTCTTCGTATCTGCGTGGGTAAAATTGCAGCAAATCTCCTATTGTTTCAACACCCAATCGCTTCAGTAACTTCGCACGCTGTGGTCCGACACCTTTGAGGTAGCGGACGGGGTCGGAGAGGGATAAGGGATTGAGGGCTTGGGGTTGGAGACTTTTCACAGAGGATCGGTCACTGACCATTGAAGACTTGGGACTGGGGGCTGGGGATCGGGGACTGGCAAATGAGTGACTTTTCGTTGGCTGATTGGTTCTTTGTGAAGATTGAGCAATTTGAGTTGATTTTGGTTCTTCATGTGGCAGTTGAACTTGGCTGATGGTTTGTTGTATCGGATTAAATTCCTTGTGGGGCAGTGAAGATTCTGGCATTTCAACAGTTTCAAAATTTTGTTGGGTTTTTGTGGGCAAGGCTTGGGTGAGTTCTGCTGTTTGCATTCTCTCGTTCAATTCTTTGCGAACCTGAGAGAGCAAATTTCGTGCTTGCAAAATTCTTCGCCGTCTTTCTGTCAAATCCGAACTTTCGTAACCTTCAAAAAGGCGAACCATTTCGCCGAAAAGTTCCTTTAAATAGTCATCAACGCAAATTTCCCTCGCTCGCTTAGCCCAAGCGACCATGTATCGGTCAAAGCCACCTATAACTGAAAAGTTAAGGCAACCAGTTTTTTCTTCAACTGAAATAGGTTTTTCAAGTTTGTCAATTATGGACATGAGTGCCATAGACATAGGCATTCACCTATTCTTTCGGCTAATCAATCCAAAAAATTTCGCTCGGCAACCAAATAAAAGTTTAGGATGCTATTCAGGCTAAATGAAGGGTTTTTATGAGGGCGAATTTTTAATTGCACAAAAGTTTGATTGGAACTTTGAAATTGCCTAATTTGACGGTGACATGTTGAGGTAAATCAGACCTCTGTGAATTTGCACTGACTTAATGGGCGGGTTGAAGGGCAAATCTTTCGGCTCAACAACTGGATTGATTTCCCTTTCAAGCCGAGACCTCAAAAATGCTGGAGCGCCTATACCGTTGACTCTGAGTTCCTCAATTTGAAGATGAAGGCTATCGTTTTTCGTTTCTGGACGACAAATAGCCTCAAAAGGGTTGTTAATCCTCAGAAGTGTCAAAATGCCTCGCAGAACGATTTTGTCGTCTTCGGTCACTTGGACTTTGATTTTCATTTTTTTGGTCGCATTGAGTTCAGCCAGCATTTTTTCAAGATTTTCAGCATCCATCACTCCTTGAAGGTTTGACTCTCTAACGGAAATAGTTCTCAACTTGCCCCTTTCAGTAAGCGCAGCAACATCAATCGTAGGCTCAACAGCCTTTGCCCTGAGTTCACGCAAGAAAATATTCTTGACCCTCACTGGTTTGGATTCAAACTCAACCAATTGCAGTTTACCTTTCGCTGTTTCCTCTGGCGATGCTGGGACGATCCGAAGATACAAGCCATTGCTATCCTTAGGGTTCATTATCTCCCTTCGCAAAACTTCTTCCAAAGTCTGGACAATTTTGTGAGGTGAAAAGGCAACAAGAACCGATGCCAAAATCAAGAGCCCAAGCAAAACTAATTTGAATTTGAGAGCCATGAAGTTATCACCTCAATCAACTCAAGTTATCAGCGCTTCCGTAGTTTTAGACACGCAAGAACCTTTTCAGTAACAAGTTTTGCCTTTCCAAAGGCAGCGCAGGATGGTAGAAGAAATTTGCAACAAATGCAAGTTTGAACCGTCAATTTGCTGCTCTGACAAAATTTCTTTTGCCTGAACTGTTTCTTTGCGTCACTTGTTATTCCAAATCCTTCATAAGGACGGAAGGAATTGCATAGACTATTAGTTGCAGTAGCGATGAAAATTTGAAATGCTGGGGGGTATGACTGAATGAGTGGCTTAGTTGTCGCACCTCAAGTTTTGGCTGTTGAAGAAGGTGTCAAGGTGCTCAAGCAAGGTGGAAATGCTATTGACGCTTCCGTGACGGCTGCCTTGGTTCAAGGAGTCATTGACCCACAAATGTGCGGAATTGGCGGATTTGGAGTTGCACTAATCTATGAGGCGAAAAAGAAGCAAGTTCACTGTATTTCCTTTCATGCAAGGGCTGGAAGTAAAGTCGCTCCAGATATGTGGTCTGATAAGGTTATACGGGAAGCACCTGATGGGTTTGGGTTTTTCCTGAAGGGTGCTGTCAACGATGTTGGAGCACAATCGGTTGGAACTCCAGGAACTGTGGCAGGGCTGAAACAAATGCTTGAAAGATTTGGAAGTTGGTCATGGTCTCAAGTCTTTCAACCTGCAATGAAAATCGCTGTTGAAGGTTTCACTGTTACGGCTGAATTGGCAAGGAGTTGGAAAGCAAGGGAACGCTTTCCTGAGCGACCGTCACTTTTGCAACGCTTGCAACTTTCACCTGAAGCCCACAGAATTTTCCTCAAACCCAACGGTGAACCTTACGAAGCAGGTGAAACTTTGCGCAACCAAGATTTAGCGAGAACCCTTGAAAGGTTAGCAAGGCATGATTGGTTAGAGTTCTATCAAGGCTCAATAGCAGCAGCCATAGTGACCGAACTGGAAAAGCATGGCGGTCACATAACCCGAAACGACTTGGAAAATTACTCTGTTAGGTGGCAAATACCCACTCGCACATCTTACCGAGGTTATGAAATTGTTTCTGTACCTTTGCCAGCAGGGGGAGTGACTATCTCACAAATCTTGCGAATTCTTGAAGGCTTTGACTTGGAAGAGATGGAACACAATTCGCCTAATTACCTATTCACAGTCGCTCAGGCTTTTAAGGCGGCTTTCACCGACAAAGTTCGCTACTATGGTGATCCAGAGTTCGTTGATGTCAATGTTGAATTGTTGCTTTCCGATGAGCACAACCAAAGGTGGCGAAGGCGAATTGAAAAGGGCGAGGTGTTGACAGTTCCGAGAGTTGGCATCAATGAACCTCACGGCACAACCCACATCACAGTGATTGATGGTGAAGGTAACATCGTTGCCTTAACTCACACTCTCGGCTCTTCCTCTGGTGTTATCCCTCGTGGGACAGGTTTTATGCTCAATAATGCAATGGTCGGATTCAACCCGCTGCCAGGACATCCAAACTCAATTGCCGCAGGTAAAGCAAGAATTTCAAGCATGTCGCCGACAATCGTTTTCAAAGACGGTGAACCATTCCTCGTCCTTGGTGCCCCTGGTGGTGCAAGGATAATTAGCGGAATTGTTCAAGTTTTGTTGAATGTCCTTGAGTTTAAAATGTCGCCCGTTGAAGCAGTTTCAGCGCCAAGGTTTGATGCTCAAGTTTGCGAAATTGAATGTCAAGCCAGAATTCCAATTTGGGTTCTTGAGGAAGTTCAAAGACGAGGACAACTTTGCGTCAAGTTTCCGCAAAGTTACGGTGGCATCGCTTTAGTCCAGTTGGCGATGAAACAGGGTGAAAAATGGGTTGGTGCTTCCGACCCTGCAGGTGGCGGTGTTGCCTTCTCAGATTGCTGAAAGTGCAAAGAAACTAACGCACAAGTTCATCAAGGCAAACTTGTGACGGTTTCTGCCAAGCCAAAAAATGAACATATAAGCGTTAGTCAGGGTGAACGGTTAACAGTAAGGCTAATCTTGAGCCATACAAATTGAAAGGCAGTGATGACAAGATGAGGCAAGTGGAAATAATTGCCGTTGGCAACGAGTTGCTCATTGGCGATGTCCTTGACACCAACACCAATTGGCTTTGCCGAAGGCTAACGATGATGGGCGCATCAGTCCGAAGGGCTGTTTTGGTTCGTGACGACGAAGAAGCAATCGCTTGCGAAGTTAAAGGTGCAATTTCCCGCAAGACGAATTTGATTTTCACTTCTGGAGGGCTTGGACCAACCGATGACGACCGAACCTTATCAGCCGTTGCTAAAGCCCTTGATTTGCCCATTGATTTGAACGAACAGGCTTTGCAGATGGTAACCCAGCGATACAAGGAACTTCACGAACAAGGCTTTGTTGACAGCCCAGAAGTCACGCCACCGAGACGAAAGATGGCGATGCTGCCGAAAGGTGCTGTCCCGCTTTTCAACTCCGTTGGGACGGCTCCAGGAGTTTGGCTTGAATTTATGGGCATAGTTATCGTTTGCTTGCCTGGAGTTCCAGCAGAATTGAAAGGCATCTTTGAAAATTCGCTGCCACCATTCCTTGAACGAGTTTTGGGCAAAGGCTATTACGCTGAGCGGGTTTTTGAAGCAACTTGCCGTGACGAATCGGTTCTCGCTCCATTGCTCAAAAAAGTCGCT
>JANXCD010000062.1 GCA_025060305.1 Armatimonadota bacterium
ACTTAAGGGCTTCAGTGGCAGATTGAGCATCGCTGCCAACTCACGGGCGACTCCGTAAACCGAAAGCCAGTCGCCTCGGTTAGGAGTTATCTCAAGTTCAAAGACCCAATCGCCATCAAAATTTTCAACACTTTCAACGCCCAAACCAGCCATTTCAAGGGTGTGAGCAATTTCGTCAACATCGCTTTCAACATTCACAAACTCTTGCAACCACGATAGTGGGACTCGCATAGCCTGACCTCCTTTACAGTTCTCAATTTCACCAGAACTTTCACAATTGTTGGTCTTCACAAGTTCAAAAAGATACTTTGCCAGAAAAACTCCTCAAAAGCGAAAATTCAATCAGACCTTCACTCATCCCTAAAAGATTTTGCACAGAAATGTCCAAGGGTCAATTTCCATTCAATCGCACTTCAGTCCCTTCCAACTCGCTCATTTTTCCTGCTGAAATTTGTTGGTCTTCGTTGGGCTTACATGACAAACGATTGACCAGTTTTAAGGCAAATTGGTTGAGCGATTGACACTTCTCTAACCTGCAATTCGTTCAACTCCAGTTCACCAACCAGCACAGTCAGTTTGAACTTGCCATCACCTAAAATTTCCAATGTCCCGCTCGCTTTTGGAGTGAAGAATGGAAGTTTTGAAAGAGCACTGACTTTTGGGTCAAACCTTAGCCGTTTATCGGGAGCGCTATATTGCTGACCAGAAAGTGCCAACACAATAGCCCAAAAGATAAGTTGTCTTGAGTAATGGGAGTTGCACCAAGGGTAGCCATCCCAACCGGTGGTCAAGTCTCGGTAATCCCATTGGTCTCTCAAATTTTCACGCCAATTTTGAATCACCTTTTCCGCTTCCAAAAGGCTTTGCTGAACATCGCCACCAATGTAAATGTTCAAAGAAGCCCAATCAAGGGAACCAGCCTGCCAAACCAAGTTGTTGACTGGTCCGTTTTCGTAAGGCGCATGACCTGGTCTTGGGTCGGGATGCCTGTCATCATCGCAATCTGTCCCCTGCATAACTTTCAAGCCGAAAGGACTGGAATTTTTCTTCTGCTCCATTGCAAGGTGCGACGAAACCTTTTCGGGTTCTGTCGTCCAGCCAAGTCCGAGAATGAACGCCCAAAGTTGACCGTAAAGCGTGTCGGCGTGCAAGGGATTTATGGAAGCGTCCGAAGATGGCTTTTCTTTTTCCCACCACGCTCGGAAATACTCGCCATTCCAAAGGAGTTCGTTCAATGCCTTTCTTGAAGTTTCAATGTTGGCTCTGCACAAATTTGCAAACTCTTCATCGCCTTGAATTATTGCCAATTTCTCCGCTGCCATCATGGCAGCAATGTGCAGGAAAGCGTTGTAAGCAACGATGTATTTGTGCTCAAAATCCCACCAATCGTATGTGTTGTTCAAGTTGTTCGGGAGCCCAAATTTGGCACAGCGCTCAATTTGCCACTGGGCTGCTTTTTTGACATTCAGCCAAAGTTCATCCAGAAAGTTTTTGTCGCCTGTCCAAAGGTAATTTTGATAAACCGCCAGTATGAACACGGTGCAACCATCTCCCATTTGTCGCCCCTTAGGTTGGTCTAAAGGTCCAGAAGAGTCGCCGAGGTTTTCTTCTATGTAACCGCTTTCAGATTGAGTTTTGGCAAAACCCTTCAGTATGTTCTTTTGCAAGGTCGGAAAGAAAAATGCGTAAGGAAGGCTGCGATAAAAGTGAATGTGGATTGGCTCAACGGCTGGGCACGAGAACGATTCCCACTGCCGAAAACGACCATCAGCAAACCACATGCTTGTTTTGAACATAGTCGCAACACTGTTCACTAACGCATCCTGAAGCCAATCAGGTAAAGAGTTGTCAAAGCAAATTGTTTGCCATTGATAAATAGCGTCCCAGATAGAAGGCAATTTGGAAATGACCTTGTTTGCGACATCTTCAACACTTTCGTAAAGTCTCGTGTAATAGTTGCCCAAAATCTCGTCGCCGTGAGGGCGATAAGGGAAATACCAAGCCAAAACGAAAGTTAGTGTTTTTGATTGCATTGGCTCAAGTTTGAAACTTACTGCCAAAGCACCATGTTTGGCATGAACATCCTTTGACATAAGTGACTTGAAAGAACCACTTTCTTCAAACTCGTCCCACAGTGGGATGATGTCTTGCCCAATTGAACTTGAGATTAAGGCATTCTCGTCATCAACCCATATCCCCATTGCACCGCTGGTCGGCTCAGAGCCTTGCTTGGAAAGCACAAGCCCTCGCTCTCTTTTTGAGTAAACTCCACCGATGTGATTGGGCAGGTTGAACATCAATGATGTCTCCACAATTTGGTCTGATGGGTTGTGTAAGTTGAAAGTGAACAAAATTGCTGGCGTGGCAGAACTTTCAGGGTCGTAAATTTTGAACCCGCAATAGGCGTAAAGGTCTAAAGCAATTGGCAGGTTCGGGTCGGCAAATCTTAATCGTGAGACAGGGAAAGCACCTGAGTATTCAATTTGGGCGATAGAAGGCAACCCTTTTGGCGGATGTGTTCGCAAAGTCCAAGCATTTGTCTTTGAACCTTTAATGCTCGTCCGAAGTCCAAATAAAGCATCATCAAGGTGAACCTTTTGACCGCCACCAGCAGGTGAGTTGTTGAAAATGTTCCATTCCTTAAGACTTCCATCGGCTCGCAATTCAATCGTGCCAGCACCAAGCCCACCTAAGGGCACAGCCGAACGCATACCGTTGGGCGGAGTTATTGGCTTGCCATCACGAACTTCGTAAAGATAACGATAATTGGCGTTGCTCCAAGGGGTGCTCCAAACATCTACATCTTCCATGTAGTAGCAGGGTCGGCTGAGATATTCAAATTGCATGGAATTTTTGACCGCTCCGAAATTTTTGAACTGCAACTGTGACAATGGATTGTCGCATCGGCTAAAATGGGCTTTGACCATCTGCTTCCACCTCTCCTTCATCATCGTTTCTTTTTCAGACTTGAGTTTTTTCTTGTTTGCAGACCCAATTTCTCCTGAACTTTGGCAATTTTAGGCTGTAGGGTGCAAATTGGTAGGTGTGGACAAAATTCGCCCGATTTCTTCATACAGGCTTTGCCTGCCTTTACAGGCTAAAGTTTTTCGGCTTGGCTGTAGCCTCGCCCTTTGAATTTTTTGGCAAAGGCGAAGTGAAGTAGTGATGAATTTTTCGGCAAGATAATAGTCCTGCCTATTCGCTTGTAAACTTGACTTTGACCCAGCAAACTCGTTTTCCTCTAATTTCCGCTACTTCAAGGCTAACCCCGTCCAATTCAACTTTGTCACCTACCTGAGGCAACCTTTCAAGGTGAGCGATGAGTAGTTCGGAGATAGTGTCGTATTCTTCTTCTGGCAACTCAATGCCTAAAAACTTTTCAACTTGCCTGATGCTAATTGGTGCACGAACTAAAAACTCGTTTTCGCTTAACTGTCTTATAGAAGCATCAGGGACATCATATTCGTCGTAAATTTCGCCAACAATTTCTTCAATCAAGTCTTCAACGGTCACTAAACCTGATGTGCCTCCTTCTTCGTCAAGGACAATTGCCATGCCCTTTCTTTGTCTTTGCATTGTCCGCAGCAAGTTGTAGGCTCTTTGGCTCTCTGTTGCGAAAAGGGGTGGGCGTGCAAGTTCTTCAGCGGTTTTGTCACGCTCACCAAGATACCAAGCAGCGAGAACATCTTTTGCATGCAATATGCCTACGATTTCATCTCTCTTGTCGTGGAAAACAGGGATACGACTGTGACCTGTTTGGCGCATTATCCTCATTGCTTCTTCAAGCAAAGTGTCATGGCGGATTACAATCATGTCAACTCGTGATACCATGACTTCACCGATGCGAACTTCCTTGAACTCAAGGGCACTTGCCAGCATTTGCTTTTGCTCTTTCGTGATTATGCCTTGACTTTCAGCCAAATCCAAAGTGGCAAAAATTTCACCTTCAGTCACCAAAGTCGGGTTGTAAGCGTCTCTTATGCCGAAGAGTGAAAGCATCCCCTTAACGACTATTTCAACTAATGAGAGCAATGGCGATAGCAACTTTTGGAACAAAGAGACCCATCTTGCAACGGAAAAAGCGATAACATCAGCATAGGCTGCGCCGTAAATTGCAGGCATGATGTCAACGAAAGTCAAGACAAAGACCGCAAAAGCAATAGAAACGAAAGCCGAGAAACCAAAAATTTGAATTTCATCAGCCCAACTCAAAGCCACTGAAGTTACAAGCGCTTCAGCGATGTAGTCGGAGATGGTGATGCCAGCGATCAAAGTGGCAATCAGCATAGGCGGGTTTCGGTAGAGTCGTAAAATACGGTTTGCATTTTCATCTCCTTCTTCAGCGAGGTGCTTGGCTTTGACCTTTCCTACCCCAAGTAGTGCCGTCTCTGAAGCCGAAAAAAGCATAGAAACCCAAAGTAATAGGGTCGCCAAGATAAGTTTTAATGCTGTTATTGCAGTGTCGTCACCGCTCATAATCGCCCTACCTCACAATTCAAATTTCTTCTTTTTGCTGGCATTTTTGATTATAGCCCAATTACCAACGGAGATAGGTTTTAAGGTTTTCAATCGTCATCATCGTCATTATCGTGCCAAGGTTGCCACCTTCGTTTCCGTCCTTTAATATGCTCACTTTTGATTTTGCCAAAAACTTGACCTATAGCGACAGCCAAACCAATTAGCAAACCGAAGCCGACCAAAGGCGAAATCAAAAGCAAAACGAGTAAAGCAATACCCAGAGCCAAACCGACTGCTAAAAGCACAGAAATAATCGTCCCGAAAGTGAAGGTCAAGATGCCCAAAAGCAAGAAGGCTATGGGTAATCCCAGAATTCCAGCCAAAATCCATAGTCCCAATTTGCTCCTATTTGGACTTTTGCGAATGTTTTCTCGCTTTTGCTCTTGCCTTTTGCTTTGAAACTCTCTCAATGCTTGTTCAAGAAACTCTGGACGGATGCCTGCCGCTATTGCACCAGCACGCAAAGCATCGTGACGGATTTTACTTTTATCTGCTTCTTCCTGCCTTCGTTCCGCCTGAGCCTGAAGTTCTGCAGCACGCTTCAAAATTTCACGGACTTCCTCACGATTGTAACCTTCCTGAGCCAATTTTGTCGCTTGCTTAAACAAATTTCCCCACATGGTTAAAACCTCCTGCTCATCAATTATGAGCCAACCGAACAAAAGAGTAAGCCTGAGCAAATTGTCAAACTCGCCTTTGAAAATTGGCTCACACCTTGCGCTCAATTGCAGTCTCTTCCTCTGCAGCAAGCCAATAAATTTTGAGTTTGAAGAATGGACTGGGAATTTCATCAAGAGATGGCAAACTTTGCTAATGCTCGGTTATCCATGCCACTATCTTCAGCCAATAGACGAAATAGCACCATCAACTATGGGCTGAAGTCATAGCATAATGGCATAGGCTAACGAAATTGCATCAAAGAGCAAATCAGTTCGTCTTGAAACATGAAGGAGGTGCTGAAGGAGAATGGAAGGGAGTGAAAAGAAATCGTTATCAAGGCAAATCATTGGGCTTTGGTTCGCATGGAGTATCAGTTTTAGCCTGCTTCTCCTTCTGGGAGTTTTAGTTATCACGGGAATAATTCCTGCTAAGGTGATCAAGGTCAGGCAATTTGTGGTTGTTGATGACAAAAGTATTCCAAGAATTGCTTTGGTCATGGAACCAGGTCGTATCGTTGAACTTCAAAGGAAAGGCGAAACTTTCCCCGTTCATTACATTGAAAGTGCAGCAGTTTATGTTTATGACCCCTCAGGCAAACCACGCATCATTTTGAGAGCAAATTCCGACCATTCAGCGGAAGTTAACCTTTGCGATCGTCAGGGCAAAGTCCGAATAGGCTTTTCAGCCAGTGAACTTCCCAATGTGACTTTCTATGATGAATATGGTCGTGGTCGTTTAACTTTGTCACTCAGTGGAACTGGAGACCCGAAAATCAAATTTTATTCGCCTGATTGGCAAGTGATTTATGAAGCGCCTTAACTTTATCTGCTTCCCAAAGTAACTTTAAAGTTAAGCCTTGTATTGCCTCTCAAAACTTCAATTTCAGCGATGTCTCCGCCTGATTGTTGAAGGACAAGTCGGCGCAAATGGGAAGCGTCTTTAACTGTCACTTTGTTGAATTTGACAATGACATCACCAGGTCTCAAACCTGCAAGGTAGGCAGGTGAATTGAAAGCCATGCGAACTATTACTGCTCCCCCTTTTGCTTGAATTCCTAACTCCCTTGCTTCTTTAGAGTCAGCGTCAGCAACAGTTACACCTAAAGCACCACGAGTGATGCGACCGCCTTTGAGCAATTTGTTGAGTATACGCTTGACTTCATTAATTGGCAAAGCGAAGCCTATGCCGATGTTTCCACCTTGACCAATGATGAAAGTATTGATGCCAATAACTTCGCCCTTCAAATTGAGTAGCGGTCCACCGCTGTTTCCAGGATTGATGGCTGCGTCCGTTTGGATGTAAGAGGTGATTGATGGGCGACCATCAAGTTCTTCAAACTCACGACCTTTAGCGCTGACGACGCCGACAGTTACAGTCTTGTCAAGCCCAAAAGGGTTTCCGACAGCGACAACCCATTCGCCTTTTTCAATCCTGTCGGAATTACCAAGCGGTAGAGCCTTAAATTGTCGGTTGCCAGATTCAACTTTGACTACGGCTACATCCAAAAGTGGGTCGTAGCCGACAAGCCTCGCTGTAAATTCTGTCTGTTCATCAATTCCGACTTTGATGATGTCTGAACCTTGAAGGACATGGAAGTTCGTTAAGACATAACCATCACTTCGGAAGAAAAAGCCTGAACCATAGTTTGCTGGAACTCTTTCTGGCACTTCCTCGCCAAAAAAGAATTGACGAAACAAACGATACTCTTCTGGCACTGGAGCGGTTGTCGCAATGTGAACTACTGATTCTTCCGCTATTTTCGCTACTTTGATGAAAGTCTCCGAAAGGGAAGCAACGCTCTTTGCAGTTGCTGCTGTCATAAGAACAGGAGCATCGGTTTGAGTATTTGGCTTTTGAAATTTAGCCAATTGGTAACCAATGATAGTTCCAATCGCAACGCCGAAAACTAAAACTAACCAGAACCAGCGCATTCTTTCTCAACCTCCTGAATCCAATTTGACTTTTGGTCTAATCCAATTTTGATGAAGGTAGCCAAATTGAGAAAGTGCTTCCCTTTCCCACTTGGCTTTGAACGGTGATTTTGCCTCCGATGCTTTCAATGATGTGTTTGGCGATACTTAGCCCTAACCCGAAACCTCCTGATTGACGACTTCTGGCTTTTTCAACTCTGTAAAATCTCTCAAAAATTCTTGGCAAGTGCTCAGGCGGTATCCCTATTCCTGTGTCGGTAACGCTTATGACGACCCAATCTCCACCAGTGTAAGTAAACCTTTCGCCTCTGATAATAACTTCACCTTGATGGGTGTATTTGACGGCGTTGTCAACGAGGTTAAATAGAACCTGCATCAAAGCGTCAGGGTCAGTTCTAACCTTCAGTTCTTCAGGAATTTCTGCCTTTATTTTCAAGCCCTTTTGAGACGCTGCGAGGCTGAACCTATCAACAATTTGACCGGTTATTTCTGCGACATCTACATTTTGGAAATGCCACTCCCTTTGACCCGCTTCAATGCGAGCCAATTCCAGCAAATTGTTAAGTAGTCTGCTTATTCTTTCTGTTTCATCGGCTATGGCTTGCAAGAAATTTTCTCTGATTTCTGGGTCATCTTTTCCGCCTATCAAGAGTGCTTCTGCCAAAGACCTAAGGGTAGCGATAGGCGTTCTCAATTCGTGGCTTACATTGGCGACAAAATCCTTTCGTATTCGCTCAAGTCGTTTCAGTTTCGTCAAATCCCTTGCTACCACCAAGACACCTTCCAATTGACCATTGATGAGCAAGGGGGTAGCATAGGCATCAAGAAATTTTTCTTCAGGATGAATTATTTGGACTTCTCCCATCTGAGGCAATTTGTATCGGAGAGCGTTTTGAGTCAACTCCATCAAACCGAAAGGCAAATCCAACTCTGTCAATCTCCTTTGAGCGTAGTCATTAGGCAATTGAAAAAATTTTTGTGCTGCTGGATTAGCAAGTATGACCGTCCCATTTTCTTGAGCGACAATTATCGCTTCGTCCATTCGCCTCAAAATCGTTTGCAGTAACGCTCTCTCCTCCTTCAACTGGCTTACAGTTTCATGCCAAGTTTTACAAGCCTCAGCGATTGCTTCACCTAAAGTCCCAAGTTCTAAAAGTAGCAAACCACTCGGCTCTTCGCCTCTTTTCAAAGCAATGGTCAATCGCTGAAGTGGTTCTAACAAAGAAGGCAAAGCCAACGCTATCGTGAGAGCCATTATTGCAGATGAAATTGAAAGGAGAGCGAAAGCAACAAAGAAAGAAACTTTCAGGAAAAGGGAGGCTATCAGTCCAAGCGCAAAGCCTAACGCTATGGCAACGACTATGGTCAAGGTCAAACGGTAGACAAACCTATCTCTCATTCGGTCACATCACCAGCCCTTGCAAGTTAGGGCTTACAAAGTTGAAATTTTTTTCATAGGGCAGACTACGCTCTTTATTTGACTTGTTGTTAGTAAGGAAAATCTTCTACCCCTAAATCAAGCCCAAATATAAGGTTGAACGAAGGTAAAGCAAAAGTCAAGGGACGGAAAAGCAAAAAACTAACGATAGGCGTAAAAGGAGGAGCCAACTGTAGTTTTGTCTATAACTGGAAAACGGATTGCGGTCTTTATTGCAAAGTTTGTTATCGGCTCATGTAAGGCACACTTCAAAACCTGCGTCAAACTTTCCGCTGGGTGACTTCAGTGATGTCAATGAAGCCTTTGATTGGCAAACGGGTTCTGGTCACTCGTGCCGAAGAACAAGCAGAAGCGCTTGCCAGCAAATTACAAGGACTTGGTGCTGAAACTGTCAAGTTACCGCTAATCCGCGTTGAGCCTAACGATGATGAAAAAACTTTGGACGAAGCCATCAAAAAAGTTTTGGCTCAAAGTTATGACTGGGTGGTCTTCACCAGCGTTCATGGTGTCCGAACTTTTTTTGAGCGGTTGCGAAAAATTGAGATTGACCCAAAAATGCTAAGTTTTGTCAAGTTCGCTGTTATCGGACCTGCTACTGGCAAAGCCCTTGAGCAATTTGGTTTCAAGCCAGAAGCGATGCCAGAAAAGTTCACTAACGAAAGTTTGGCTGATTTGTTTGAGCAGACGCTGAAAGACTGCGAGGGTGAAAGACCGAAGCGATTTTTGCTTTGGCGTGCTGAAGGGGCAAGTGAAGTTTTGCCGAAAAGGTTGCGCCAACTCGGTGCTATCGTTGATGAAGTCCACGCTTACCGAACAATTCCCAACAGGCTTGATGAGCGACAGTTAAAAGAGTTCGTTAGCGAACCCATCCACATCGTCACCTTTACCAGCCCATCAACGGTGCGTGCCTTTTTTGAAGTCTTGGGAAAAGAACGAGCGATGGAAATTCTTGAAAAGACAACAGTTGCAGCCATAGGTCCAGTCACTGAACGGGCTTGTAAGGAATTTGGTTTCTCGCCGCAAATCGTTTCCGAAATCCACACTATTGACGGGCTTGTGGATGCAATTGTTTCGTGGCTGAAAAGCAGGGGTAGGTGATAACCTACCCGATTTGTGTTTGCGAAAGGAGGGGCTTGGAAAAATGGCTAAACCGACCGTTGGTATCGGCGTAATTGGCTATGGGCTGATGGGACGAGTTCACACTTATGCTTGGCGGACAATTCCGCTCCTTTACAACGGCGAACCTTGCAACATCAAGTTGGTAGCCGTATGCGATGTCAACGAGCAAGCAGCGGAAGCAGGAAGGGAGCAAGCGGGCTTCTTTTTCCGAACAAACGATTACCGTGAAGTCATCAACCATCCAGAAATCAAAGTCGTTGACATTTGCGTTCCCAATC
>JANXCD010000063.1 GCA_025060305.1 Armatimonadota bacterium
CTGCCGAGCCGAAAATCTCTGAACTTTTTGAACTTGCACGAAACGAAGAATTTGCACGAACTCAAGAAGAAGTTTTGCCCCACGAACCCGACTTGCCCCTTCAAACCCTTCAACTTGCCCTTGATGTAGCCATCAAAGCCGACTTGCCCAAAGAGATGGCAGAGATGCTTTTGAGGCACGCAAAAAGGGTTGAGGGTTCAGAAACTCCTTTGCAGGCGCAAGAAAGGGGCGAAAAGGAGAGGGCGATAAGGTTAGCAAAGCAAAGGCTTGAAAGGGACTACAAGATGGGAACTTTGTGGCTTTTGCTTTTGGGTTGGAGTTGGGAAAACGAGGGAGAGCGTGAGTGGGCGAAAAGGTGCTTGGACGAAATTTCGCAATGGTGGAAAGGGAAAACTTTGGAGAAGTTGGGAAGGGATTGGAGAGATAAATGGCAGGGAGAGATGGCAGCGTTTCTGCTTTGTGATTTGGTGCAAGTTGAAGGTTGGGCGGAAGTGAGTTTGCAGGTTTTAGACGACAAAGGTTTGCATTACCTTGCTATCAAGTTGGCAGATAAAGGCTGTTTTGAACAAGCGAAAGAAGTTGCGGAAAGGATTGAGAGTGCATGGAGGCGCTCAGAGGCGCTTGGGTGGATTGCAACAGAGATGGCGAAAGCAGGGGAGTTTGAACAAGCGATAGAGGTTGCGGAAAGGATTGAGGATGCATGGGTGCGCTCAAGTGCGCTTAGTGAAATTGCGATAGAGATGGTGAAAGCAGGGGAGTTTGAACAAGCGATGAAGTTTGCGGAAAGGATTGAGGATGCAAGGGAGCGCTCAGAGGTGCTTAGTGAAATTGCGACAGAGATGGTGAAATCAGGGGAGTTTGAACAAGCGAAGGAAGTTGCGGAGAGAATTGAGTATGCATGGTGGCGCCCAAGGGCGCTTAGTGAAATTGCAACAGAGATGGCGAAAGCGGGGATGATAGAGGAAGCAAAGGAAGTTTTTGAACAAGCGATAGAAGTTGCGGAAAGGATTGAGAATGCATGGTTGCGCTCAAGTGCGCTTAAGGAAATTTCAACAGAGACAGCGAAAGCAAGAGAGTTTGAACGAGCAATGGAAGTTGCGGAAAGGATTAATGATGCAGAGGAGCGCTTAGAAGCACTTAAAGAAATTGCGACAGAGATGGCGAAAGCAGGAGAGTTTGAAAAAGCGATAGAAGTTGCGGAAAGGATTGAGATTGAGTTTGTAGAGTTGCGCTTACGTGTGCTTAATGAAATTGCAACAAAGATGGTGAAAGTGAGAGAATTTGAACGAGCGATAGAAGTTGCGGAAAGGATTGAGGATGTAAGATGGCGCTCATGGTCGCTTAAGGAAATTGCGAAAGAGATGGAGAGGATAGGAATGAAAGAGGAAGCAAAGAAAGTTTTTGAACGGGCGATAGAAGTTACAGAGGAGATTGAGTATGCTGAGTGTCACTCATGGGCGCTCAAGGAAATTTCAAAAGAGATGGCGAAGGTAAGGATGAAAGGGAAAGCAAAGGAAGTTTTTAAACAAGCGATAGAAGTTGCAGGGAGGATTGAGAATGCGTGGAAGCGTTCATGGGCGCTTAGTAAAATTTCAACAGATATGGCGAAAGTAGGAGAATTTGAACGAGCAATAGAAGTTGCGGAAAGGATTGAGAATGCAATGGAGCGCTCAAGGGCGCTTAGTAAAATTGCAACAGAGATGGCGAAATCAGGAGAGTTTGAACAAGCAAAGGAAGTTGCGGAAAGGATTGAGGAGGCATGGTTGCGCTCAAGTGCGCTTAAGGAAATTTCAACAGAGATAGCGAAAGCAAGAGAGTTTGAACGAGCAATGGAAGTTGCGGAAAAGATTGAGAATACAGAATTGCGCTCAGAGGCGCTTAAGGAAATTGCAATAGAGATAGCGAAAGTAAAGGAGTTTGAACGAGCGATGGAAGTTGCGAAGAAGATAGAATATACATGGAAGCGCTCAGAGTCATTTATGGGAATTTCAACAGAGATAGCGAAAGCAGGAGAATTTGAACGAGCGATGGAAATTGCGGAAAGGATTGTGGATGAAGAGTTGCGCTCAAGGGCGCTTAGTGAAATTGCGACAGAGATGGCGAAAGCGGGGATGAGAGATGAAGCGAGGGAAGTTTTTGGACAAGCGAAAGAAGTTGCGGAAAGGATTGAGGGTGCATGGAATCGCTCAGAGGCGCTCAGGGAAATTGCAACAAAGATGGCGAAATCAGAGATGAGAAAGGAAGCAAAGAAAGTTTTTGAACAAGCGGTAGAAGCTGCGGAAAGGATTGAGAATGCAGAGGATCGCTCAGAGGCGCTCAGGGAAATTGCAACAAAGATGGCGAAATCAGAGATGAGAGAGGAAGCAAAGAAAGTTTTTGTGCAAGCGGAGGAAGTTGCGGAAAGGATTGAGGGTGCATGGAATCGCTTAGAGGCGCTCAGGGAAATTGCAACAAAGATGGCGAAATCAGAGATGAGAGAGGAAGCGAAGAAAGTTTTTGAACAAGCGATAGAAGTTGCGGAAAGGATTGAGAATGCGTGGTGGCGCTCAAGGGCGCTTAGTGAAATTGCAGCAGAGATGGCGAAATCAGGAGAGTTTGAACAAGCGAAGGAAGTTGCGGAAAGGATTGAGAGTGCATGGTTGCGCTCATGGGCGCTAAAGGAAATTGCGAAAGAGATGGCGAAAGCGAGAGAGTTTGAACAAGCGAAGGAAGTTGCGGAGAGGATTGAGGATGCAGGGTGGCGCTTAGAGGCGCTTAGTGAAATTGCAACAGAGATGGCGAAAGCGAGAGAGTTTGAACAAGCGAAGGAAGTTGCGGAGAGAATTGAGTATGCATGGCAGCGCTTAATTGCGCTTATTGGAATTACAACAGAAATGGCGAAAGTAGGAGAGTTTGAATTTGAAAAAGTAATAAAAGTTGCGGAAAGGATTGAGGATGCATGGATGCGCTCAAGGGCGCTTAGTGAAATTGCAACAGAGATGGCGAAAGCAGAGACGAGAGATAGGGCTGAAGAAGTTCTAAAGCAAGCATGGAAAGCAGCACAAGAAGTAGCAAGTTTTTACCATCTTTGGGAAGTTGCCGAAACTGCTGGTTGGTCAGGATTTCACCATCAAGCAGTTGAGTTGGCAAGACAAATCGCTGGTGAAAGGGAGAAAGGTTTGCCAAAAGTTTTGTGGGCTTTGACTGAGGCGGGAGCGAAAGATGAGTTCAAGTTGTTGCTTCCTTTGTACGGTTGGGCGATGGCGACAGCCCTTGCTGCTTGCAAGTGTCTCATTAGCCTTTACCGTCGCCATGCTCTTTCCATCGCCGAAGTTGTATTAGGCATGTAGGCAAATCGGCAAGTCGGCATATGGGCAAGTCGGCAGGTCGGCAGATGGGCAGGTCGGCAGGTCGGCAGATGGGCAAGTTGGCAAATGGGAAAATGTAGGGACAGGCGCAAGCCTATCCGAAAAAACAATCATGCAAGTTTCACCTGCCTCTACATGACGGACAAAATTCACCTGATTTATAGTATGCTGCACAACAAATCGCAGAAAGAGCGAGTGAACTATGCCTAAAATATGCCCCGAAAAAACAGGGAAGTGCACTGCCTAAATATCCAGTTTCAATCTTTACTCAAAAGTTGTTGGTGTAACCCTCAAGGTCGGACTACTGCTCAACAAAGTGTGTTAGTGGCACAACCTATGAGGTCATCACTCCCAAAAGAGGCGATTTTCATGGTTGTGCCACCTTTGACCGAAATCTTAGCCCCTTAACCAGAAATTTGTTGCTGAGTTGACTGACGCAAATCAGAAATTTGTTGCTAAGTTAGTCGGTTCATTTCATCAAATCTTTGTTGAGTTGAGCGTTCCAAATCGTCAATTTTCTGCAAGACAAGTTGAATTTGTGCTTCAAAGTATCTTTCAAAGTAAGGCGGAACTTCAGCAGCAACTGGGCTGATAACTTGAGCAAAAGTTCTCAAAATTCTCTCCGCTTCGGTTTCATTTACCTGCGAAACTTTCTCCAATTCGCTAATAACTGACGCTCTGTTCACAAGTTTCGTCTTCCCTTCAGTCTTCTTGCATTGTAAACATCCGTCTCAATTTTGCCAACTTGTGATGCTTTTAGCCATCTTTTTGCAAAAATCTTTGTGAAGCAGAGTGGACAAAATCAACGAGCCGAGTAACATTGTCTGGGTCAGTCTGGGGCAAGATTCCGTGTCCTAAATTGAATATGTGTCCACTGTGACCGTCAACTCGTTTAAGAATGTCAAGGGTTCGTTCACTAACCTTTTCAAAAGGAGCCAGCAAAATTGCTGGGTCAAGGTTACCTTGAATTGCCACTTCAAAATCCAGACTTCGCCAAGCCTCATCAATGGGAATTCGCCAATCAATCCCAATAACATCCCCTCCTGCTTCTTTCATTAATGGCAGCAAAGTGGCAGTGCCAGTTCCAAAGTGAATTTTCGCAACCTTAAGGTCTTTGATTTCATCAAAGAGGCGTTTCATGTGAGGCAAGACGAATTCTCGGTAATCGTTAGGTGAAAGGCAACCGACCCAACTGTCAAAGATTTGAAGGGCATCAGCGCCAGCGTAAACTTGTGACTTCAAAAACTTGACAACGACATTTGTCAACTTCTCCATCAAAAGATGCCAACTTTTTGGTTGGGAGAACATGAACCGCTTCGTCGCTACGAAATCTCTCGTTCCTTTGCCTTCAATAAGGTAACTTGCGAGAGTGAAAGGTGCACCTGCAAAACCGATAAGTGGCGTCTCACTTAGTTCCTTCTTGACTATGCGAATGGCTTGCAAAGTTTCAGGTGCAATTTCTTCTTCTGGTTCATGTAACTTTTCTATATCAGAAGCGAAAAAAATCGGGTTTTCAATGATCGGACCGACTCCTTCTCTCAGTTCAAAATTCACTCCCATCGCTTCAAGTGGTGTCATTAAATCGGCAAAGATGATGGCAGCATCAAGAGGAAAGCGGCGGATAGGCATTAAGGTTACTTCTGCGGCAAGTTCGGGGTTTTTGCAGATTTCCAAAATGCTGTATCGTTCTCTCAGTCGGCGATATTCAGGCAAATACCTTCCTGCTTGCCTCATTAACCAAATTGGGGTGCAATCGGTTGGTTGTCTTCGGCAAGCACGCAAAAAACGGTCTTTCACCTTTTTGGTCACCACCAATTGACACTCAAGTTTGAACTCTTCTACCTTAGAGTCTATGTTTCAATCCCTTTTCGCTTGGATGGTGGTTTTTCTGGTTTTGCAGGTAAAGGCAAGTCTTTCAGGGGTTCCATCACTTTCTGGACTTTTGGTGAGAGATAAATTGGTGCTTTCGCTCTCAAAGCCAAGGCAATGCTATCTGAAGGTCTTGCATCCAGTTCCTTAATGTCTTTTCCGTTCCTCAAAATGATGACAGCATAGAAAGTATTGTCCCTCAGGTCAGTGATGATTACTCGTTCAACTTTTCCGCCGAGAGCCTTTATAGCGTTGAAAAGCAAATCGTGGGTCATCGGGCGGGGTGATGGAATGCCACTAAGAGCGGAAGCGATTGATGTCGCTTCAGCATCTCCAATCCAGACTTTCAGAACTTTGTCATTTTTTTCAGGTGTCAAAAAAACGACTTTCGCTCCGAATGGGTCGGCATAGACTCCTTCAACTTTTACCTGTAACAAGTCTTCGGCTGCTAAGGCAGTGCTTTGTCTCCGTTCATGAACAAACTGCCACCCCCAAAAAAGACCAGCGCCACCCAAAGCAGTGGCTCCACCTGTTAGTTTCAAAAGAGTCCTTCGGTTTAACTTCATTGACCTTCACCTCGCTTCTTGTTTTCGCCTGTCGTGATTTTAACGGCATTTTCCGCTTCCGCAACAGGGGCAAAATGTTTCGGTAATAAAGTTTCAAGCACCAATTTAACAGCACCAGCGATGGGCACAGCGAGCAACATACCCAAAACTCCCATCATCGTCCCACCTGCCATAACGGCGAACAAAACCGTTAAAGGATGCAATCCTACCTGCTTTCCGACAACTCTCGGCATTACAAGCCAATCAAAACCTTGATTGATAAGTGTCAGCCCAACCATCACCACTATTGTGCACAGAACTGGATGCTGTTGAGCCGTAGTGTATGCAGCCAAACCACCAGCAAGGGTTGTCAAAAGTGCACCAAAGTAAGGAATGGCGTAAGTTGCTCCTCCCAAAATTCCTATTGCGAGGACATAATTCACGCCAAAAAACCAACTACAAACTAACAGAAAAAAAGTCTCAATTGCACCAACAGCGAAACAGAGCACAACATAGCCTCGCACATACCGACCTACAAGTTGACCAATTTGACTGACTAAATCTGCCAAAGGTTCACGATACTCTGCTGGAATCCACCAATTCAATCTTTGACGGAGTGGGTCAACAATTTGCAGGGCGAAAAAGACGATAAAAGGCAAAATTATGAGCGAGAATAAGCCTGTCAATGTTGAAATTGCACCTTGTAACCTTGCAAGGAGAAAGTTTCCCAATTGTTCCAAGACTTTTTGAAGGGCTTGATCCAAAAAAGGTGGAAACTCTCCCCTTAAAACCTTCGCCTCAACGAAATCAATGGCTTGCAAAACCAGCAAGTAGTAGCGACCTTTAGGTGGCAAAAAGGAAGAAATCAAAGCAGTAAGTTGTTCAATTAAAGTTGGAAGGAGCATTAGACCTAAGCCAATCGCAACCAGAGTGAAAACTGAAAAGACGACAACCGTTCCACCTGTCCGAGAAAAACCACGCTCTTCAAGCCTGTCAACCAAAGGGTCAAGCAAGTAAGCGATGAAAAAACCGACGACAAAAAGTGGAATGATGCTGCGAATTTGCCAAAGGAAGAAGAGAACCAAAAGAACGAAAATGACAAGACCAATTCGCTTAAGCCATTGAACTTGCTCTGGAGTCCAAGGGCTTGATGGCAAGTGAAATTGAGCCATCTCTTTCAACTCCTCGCCTCTCTTCTGCTTTCCGTGCCCTTGAGGTATGCCTGCATTTTTTGCAAAGCCCTTCTCAAAAGCCGAGAGACATGCATTTGCGAGATACCAAGCCTTTGAGCAATCTGAGTTTGTGTCAATTCGTCAAAAAAACACATTTCAATGATTTTTCGCTCCCGTTCATCCAAAATTCCCATCGCTTCTTTAAGCAACCAACGCTTTTGCCACCTTTCAATCGTCTCTCCTTCCGTAACTGTTGCTAACTCTTCAAGGGATTGAGGTTTGTCATCTTCGTCAGTAATGACTTCTTGTTCCAGTGACAAAGTTTCGTAGGCTTTGGCTGCATCAAGGGCTTCAATAACTTGCTCTTCACTGACACCGAGTTCTTGTGCCAATTCAGCAATTGTGGGTGGGCGACCTAATTTTTGAGTAAGGATGTCAACAAGTTTGTAAGCCTTTTGGTTTAACTCCAGCAGTCCTCTCGGCAGTTGCATAGCCCAAGCGGCATCTCGGAAGTGCCTTTTCAACTCCCCTAAAATTGTTGGGTAGGCAAAAGTTTCAAACTTTGTCCCACGCTCAGGGTCGTATCGGTCAATAGCGTTTATCAGTCCATAGATTGCCACTTGAATGAGGTCTTCCAAAGGCTCGCCCCTTCCGATAAACCTTCTTGCTAAAGCCTTTGCTAAATCTAAATAGCGAAAGATCAATTCGTCTCTTATCTTCGGGTCTTTAGTTTTATGCCAAAGCCGAAAAAGTTCATCGGTATCTGTCTGTTTCAATTGCCAATCGGTCATTCTTTTTCCGCCTCCGTCAAACTTTCCGTCTCTTTATCATTCGGACGATTGTTCCTTTGCCTTCTTCCGAAAGGAATTGGACATCATCCATAACGGCTTTGATAATTTTCATACCAAAGTGGCTTTGGAAACCTTGAGTGAGACCACGACCCCAATCACAAACTTCAATGAGGAGCGAATTTTGTTCCGTCCAACATTTAACCACGAATCGCCTTCCTTGCCGTTCATCGTAGGCGTGTTGAACAACATTGGTGCATGCTTCCGAGACTGCCAGTTTGATGTCTTCAACTTCATCAAGCCCAAAGCCGAACTGGGAAGCAAAAGATGCACAGGCTAAGCGTGCAACAGTAATGAGTTCAGGTTCACAAGCAAGTTGCAATTCCATTTGCCAGTAAACTGCAGTGGGAGGGGGAGTTGCAGTTACAGATTCTCCTTCTATGGTAGTTTGAAGTGTCAGTGGTTTAACCTCAAACTTTTCCCGTTCTTCCTGAGTTCGCCATTCGGTCAAAGTGTCGCTAACTGTCAGAAAATTGGGCAAAGTGTCAAGTAAACCGAGCGTGTCCAAAAGTTTTCTCAGCCTTGGTTGCTTTAGGATAACAGCAAACTTCAGCCCGTTATTTTCCGCTTCGCCCCACGACCTCATCAAAACACCTATCCCAGAACTGTCCATGAAATCAACTCCGTCAAGGGAGACGATTAGACCTTTCTCGGCTGAGCGAATGGCTTCATTGAAGGCATCGGCTAATTGATTTTGGACGGAGGCATCCATAGCACCTTTCAGTTCCAACAAAATGATGCCCTCACCCAAATTGCGAGAGTTGACCTGAAGCGACATTTACCATCACCTCTCGGTTTCATGGAAACCCTAAAAGTCCTTTGCTGTCTTAACTTGGCAAGCCTAATTATTGCAAGACAAGAAAGCCAACTCTTGCCTAAAGAAATTTTAGGCTGTAAAACCTCTATCGTTAAACCCTTTCCATCATCAAGTGCTTAAACGACGACACAAACAATGAGACATCCGTCATACTCCGTAGTTCCTGTTTGCTGATAAAAAGGTAGCAAAAGAATTCAATTTATGCAAAACTTGAGCCAAAACAAATAATCGGAAGTAGACTCGCCCTCACAATGATAAAGGTTGTCGCTCTATACTACAAAA
Organism: Armatimonadota bacterium; assembly: GCA_025060305.1. GTDB lineage: Bacteria > Armatimonadota > Fervidibacteria > Fervidibacterales > Fervidibacteraceae > Fervidibacter. Next base: position 8,881 of record JANXCD010000063.1, read on the forward strand.
TTTGTTGGTGCTCGGTTAGCCATGCCATTGGCTTTAGCCAGTGGTTGGTGACGAACAACTGAGTGCCAAATTCACTTGGCAAAAATTTCTTGTGGCAACAAGCGAGGTGACCGAAATGGCTGGCTACATACTTTGGGACGAACTGGTCAAGGCTTTTTGGGGCAAAGTGCCTTTGGAAAAGGAAATTCCTGCCAACATTTTGGCTGGCACAACTGTCGGCTTGCGCAGGCGAGAAATTAAACCAGAAGCGAAAAAAGTTCGTGTGACCATTGACGGTCAAAACATTGAAGTGCCTGAAGGGACGCTCATTATTGAAGCAGCGAAAATGCTCGGCATTGACATTCCGCACTTTTGCTATCATCCACGCCTTGAACCTGTCGGAGTTTGTAGGCAATGCTTGGTTGAAGTCGGAACACCAAAGCGCAATCCCGATGGCACAATCGCAACCGATGAGCAAGGCAACCCAATAATTCAATGGATGCCTAAGCCTCAGCCTTCGTGCACCATGACAGTAAGCGATGGAATGGTTGTCAAGGTCAAAAGCGAAGCAGCAGAGTCAGCGAGAAGGGCTGTGATGGAGTTTCTGCTCATCAACCATCCTCTTGATTGTCCTGTTTGCGACCGAGGTGGCGAATGTCCGCTCCAAAACGCTGCTTTCGTTCAAGGTCGCCCATATTCACGCTTCATTGAACAAAAGCGAAATTTCGTCAAGCCAATAGCCATAAGCGAACATATTGCCCTTGACAGAGAAAGATGCATCATGTGCAAGCGTTGTATCCGCTTCTGCGACGAAATTGTCGGCGAAAAGCAACTTGAGCAAGTTGAAAGGGGCTGGTGGAGTTACATAGCAGTTGCCGAAGGTGAAGAACTTGACAACATCTTTTCAAGTAATGTCATTGACATTTGCCCCGTTGGAGCACTCACAAGTTTG
>JANXCD010000064.1 GCA_025060305.1 Armatimonadota bacterium
GACATCTTCTTGCTCCAACCCTGCAGGCGTCATGATTTTCAACTCCCCACCTACGATTTCAACTTTGCCTTCACATTTTAGGCTCAAAATTTCTTCGTCAGTCCAGACCTTTTTGGTAACTGCCATCTCATAGCGCCTCCTGATGACGCAAAAGACATAGTTGATGGCAAATTTAAGTGCCGAATTTATTCGGCAAAGAAACTCCGTCCAAAGGTAACGCACAAAAATTAGTCAAGGTTTTCAATAAAGAGCGTTTCTCACATTTGCTCTTTAACTCAAAGTTTGCTGACGGCACAACCTACAAAGACATTACTTCCCAAAAGGAAGTGGTTTTCATGGCTATGCTGCTCTGCCGAAAATCTTAGCCTTAGAAGAAACTTGCGTCAACACCTTTGGCACAGGTTCTAAACGAAACCTAATTGTGCAATCAGAAACTCACATTGCAAAAGGAGAAACCGATTACCTATTAGGAAACTTCATAAAGATTCGGAACTTTCAAAAACGAGAGGGCGTTCTGATTTATTTGAAAGGCAGGGCTAAATGACGAAAAGGGGAGGCTAATGGTTTATGATTTCAGCACTTATTTCTTTAAGCGCAGTGGCGACAGTGGCATTTTTGAATGGGGCAAACGACATTAGCAGAAGCATAGCGGCAATGGTAGGTGCAGGAGTCCGGGATTACAAGAGGGCTTGCCAAATTGGGACATTCGGGACAGTTTTGGGTGCCTTAATTTCTTTTTGGTTTGCATCCAAAATGGTTGAGACTTTCACCAAAAGTTGGACTGTCCAGCCTTTGCAGCCTTCTCCTCTTTTGCTTTTGGGAGTTTCGGTTGTCATTTCCCTATGGCTTATTGCTATGACTTGGTTTGGCATACCAGTCTCTACAACTCATTCAATCGTTGGCACTCTTATCGGTTTCAGTTTAGTGGCTCAAGGTTTTGAAGAAATTCTCTGGGGCAAAATTGCCGTTAAAATCTTCTTGCCCTTGCTTTTTAGCCCTATTATTGCTCTGTCCCTTTCCTTTCTCCTTTACTGTGCTCTTGCTTATCTTGACAAATTTAACCCCTGCGTTTGCATTGGTGATATTTCACCTCAATTGAGTGCTGAAACTCAAGGTGAAGTCATAGCAATTGTTCCTGCCAGCAAATTCTCTTTTATTTTCGCTTCCGTTCAATCCTGTCAGCAGTTTTTTCAACACAAAGTTGGCGTCACTGCTGACCATTTGCATCTCCTTAGCGCAATTTTAATTGCTGTTGCAAGGGCGCTCAATGACACTCCTAAAATAGTTGCCCTTGGTCTTTTGGCTCAAGTTTCAATATCGCAATCTTTTCTTTTTTTGATGGCTACATTAGCGATGGGATTGGGCAGCCTTTTCAGTGGTTGGAGAGTTACAAGAACTTTGGCTAAAAAAATCACGAAACTTGATAACAGAACCGGTTTATCGGCGAACGCAACGATAGCCTTTCTCGTTTCCCTTTGTGCTAATCTTGGTTTGCCTGTCTCAACTACTCATGTCACTGGTGGTGCTATTGTCGGCGCTGGAATTACAAAGGGAGCAAAAAGCGTTTATTGGGATATGGTGATAAGTGTCTTTTTGGCTTGGTGTGTCACTTTGCCCACATGCACTCTTTTGTCGGTAATAATCTCTTACGCTTTGTTGAAAATTTGAATCAAAGAGAGGTGAAAAGTCATGGTTGAAGTTATCAAGCCGAAAGACCTACATGCTCAAAAAACTGTCCGTGTCATATTCACTGGCGGATTTTTGGGCGCTGGCAAAACAACAGCACTGGGAGCAATAGCGCATAGATTGCTAAAACAAGGCTTGACCGTCGGCTTAGTTACTAACGACCAAGCAGCAAATTTAGTTGACACAGCAATTGTCAAGGAATTAGGAGTTCCTGTCGCAGAAATTGCTGGCGGTTGTTTTTGTTGCAAGTTTAACGATTTGGTTGATGCCACTGAAGAAATTTTGGCTAAGAACCCTGATGTCCTTCTTGGTGAACCTGTCGGCAGTTGCACTGATTTAGCGGCGACTGTTGTCAACCCAATCAAACTTTTTTATGGTGACATCTTTCTTGTTGCTCCTTTTTCTGTCCTTGTTGACCCGCAACGAGTTAGCGAGTTAGTTTTGAAAGAAACGCCTACTCGCTTCCCTGAAGAAGTCGCTTACATTTTCCAAAAGCAACTTGAAGAAGCCGACATAATCGTGCTCAACAAAGTGGACACTCTAACACAAGAAGAAGCCGAACGAATGGTTAAAGCGTTAAAAGAGTTACAGCCCAATAAGCCTATCTTGAAAGTTTCGGCTTTGCGTGGTGATGGTGTTGAAGAATGGCTTCAAATGCTAATGGGCGATGCGCCTGCAGGCTCTCACATACTTCAAGAAATTGACTACGACACCTATGCAAAAGGTGAAGCAGTTTTGGGCTGGCTCAATGCTACCATTAGGCTCACTGGTTCGCCAGAATTTGATGCCAGTCAATTCTCAAAAGCCTTGATGAGCGAATTGCAAAATTCAATTAATGCCCATAATGCTGAAGTTGCTCATTTGAAGTTCTTGCTCACCAGCGGAAATCAAATGCTTCGTGCTCATCTGACAAAGGCTGATGCCAAACCAAATTTCGTTGGCGAATTGGGTAAAGTTAAGGAGGCAACTTTAGTGCTTAATGCACGGGTAGCCATCTCTCCTGAAGTATTGGGAGGCTTAGCGACACAAGCAGTTTTGAAAGCAGCAAAAGCGGTAGACGCAGAGGCAGAGATTTTAAGCCTTCAATCTTTCAGCCCACCTTACCCCAGACCGCCTTATCGTTTAAACCAACCTGTGGCTGATTGATACAAAGGCTTCACTGCAAGTCTCAATAAAGGGAGCCTTGCTATACTGAAAGGGTCATTGTCCCTACAACTCAATCAAATGTCCCATTTTTTCACGCTTTGTTTCCAAATATTTTCGGGCGAAATCGGTTTCAGGTTCAACGATTAGAGGGACACGCTCAACAATTTCAAGACCGTAGCCTACAAGTCCTGCCCGCTTCGTTGGGTTATTGGTCATAAGTCGCATCTTTCTGACGCCCAAATCTCTCAAAACTTGAGCGCCCAAACCATAATCACGAGCATCCATCGGATGACCAAGTTTCAAATTGGCTTCAACTGTATCAAGCCCTTGATCTTGAAGTTCGTAAGCCTTCAATTTGTTTAGCAAACCGATACCACGCCCTTCGTGGTGAGGGATGTATAGCAACACTCCTTTGCCTTCGGCACTAATTTTTTCCAGAGCCAATCTCAATTGCTTGCCACAATCACAACGGAGTGAGAACAAGGCATCGCCAGTTAAGCAAGCCGAATGGACACGAACGAGTGTTGGTTCTTCAGGCTTGATTTCGCCCATGACTAAAGCCAAAAAGGCAATTCCATCAAGGTTTGACTGGTAGGCATGCAAAGTGAATTCGCCAAAAGGTGTAGGATAGCGAGCGACAGCGATTTTCCTGACAAGTTGCTCGTGGGAGAGCCTGTAAGCGATAATTTCAGCGACAGTAATGATTTTGAACCCATTTTGCTCGGCGAACTTTTCCAAATCGGGCAACCGAGCCATTTGCCCATCGTCACGCATGATTTCGCAGATGACACCTGCCGAATACAAACCTGCAAGTTTGCACAAATCAACGGCAGCCTCAGTATGACCTGCCCGTCTTAGCACTCCACCTTCCTTGGCTCGCAAAGGGAAAACATGACCAGGTCTTATCAAGTCATTGGGGCTTGTATTTGGATCAATCAAAACTTTGATAGTTATCGCCCTATCGTAAGCGGAAATCCCTGTCGTGACTCCGAAGCGTGGATGGGCATCAACTGGCATAGCAAAAGGTGAACTAAAAGGCGAAGTGTTGTCGCAAGACAGCATTGGGATTTCAAGTTCGTCCAATCGCTCACCTGTCATCGCAATGCAAACTAAACCTCGCCCGTATTTGGTCATGAAGTTTATGGCTTCTGGTGTTACCTTTTCAGCAGCAATAACCAAGTCGCCTTCGTTTTCTCGGTCTTCATCGTCAACAACTATGATGAAGTTGCCCTTCCGAAGTTCTTCAATTGCTTCTTCAACGGTTGCCATCGGCATATTTGTTCACCTCTTTGTTTTACTACACACGAAATTGTAGCAAGGATTAGAAGGCTCAATTCATAGAAGTGATTGGGACTTTTCCCCGAAACCATTTTTGTTTCAAACCTGTGTTAGATTTTGTAACGGCAAATGAAAAATTGCGAATTGAAAGGGGTTTAAAGGGCGATGCAAAGGTTCGTCACGGCTTATGTAAAAAGAGTTTTGAGAGAGACAAACCAAGTTCAGGAACTTGAAGTGGCAACAGAAGAAGGTGAGGTAGCCAAAGCGATTTGCTACCCAGATTTGACTGGTTTTGTGCATGAAGGTGACACAATTATTCTGAACATCGTTGCCGTTGAACTTGGGCTTGGGACTGGTGGATACCATTTCGTCGTCGCCAATCTGACTCGCCCTGAACAAGAAGCAACAAAAGCAGGTCACATAATTAAACTCCGCTATACTCCTTTGCAACTGAATGTCATGACTGCCGAAGAAGAAGGAAGTCCCCTTCGTGATGCTATTTTGCGGACAGAAAGTTTGGACAAATTGCCCGTTATCCTTTGCCCACTCCACAGTTTCATCGCACCAGCAGCAGCAGGAGTGAAAGTTGTCAAGTCAAAAGCGAAAGTCGTTTACATCATGACCGACAGTTCGGCACTGCCACTTGCTTTCAGTAAACTTGTGACTTCGCTCAAATTAGCCGAATTGGTTGATGTGACCATAACTTGTGGTCAAGCCTTTGGTGGAGATATTGAGTGCGTTAACGCTTACACTGCTCTTTTGTGTGCGAAGGCAATTGAAGCAGATGTCGCCATTATCGCTTCTGGTCCTGGACACTTGGGGACGGCTTCAACTTTAGGCTTTACTGGCGTTGAAATGGGTTGGCTTATTGACGCTGTGAACGATTTGGGCGGTCGTGCAATTTTTGCGCCGAGGATAAGTTTTGCCGACCCACGAGCCCGCCATCGTGGAATTAGCCATCACACTATCACTGTCTTGACAAGACTTTGCCACACTAAAGCGACAGTTGTGTTCCCGTTGATGGAAGACGAAAAAGCACAATTGATTTTGAATGAGCAAATCAATCAATCAACGATTTCAAAAAAACATGATGTCGTTTGGTGGGACGGTAGCAAAGCCATCAATTTGCTGAAGGAATTGGGCATCCCCATAGAAAGCATGGGACGACGATACGAAGATGACCCTGTCCTCTTTCTTGCACCTGCAGCAGCAGCGATGTGGGCAATTAGCCATTGAAGGAAATTCACAAATGACATTGAAAATTTTCGCTGATCTTAGGCTATTGCCCAACTCCCAATTAGAAGCGAGACTTTAACATGCTTGCTCACTTGCCTTAAACTTTTGCTGGAAAACATAACAAGCGATAGGTCGTGATTAGAGATGAAGAGAATTTTTGCAATCGCTCTTTGGGTCGGTATGAGTATCTTTTTGGAGGTGAACTTTATGGTGGCTCAAAAACCAAAAGCAATCAACTTTTATGTTGCGCCGAACGGAAACGACACTTGGGGTGGGCAATTGGCTTTGCCGAACCGAACCAAAACCGATGGACCGTTTGCAACTTTGCAACGGGCATTGGACGCAGTGAAGGCGCTAAAGCGTCAACAAGGCGGAAATCTCAAGCAACCTGTCAACATTTACCTTCGCAGCGGAACTTACTTTCTGAGCGAACCGATTACGCTCACTCCTGAACATTCAGGCACTGAAAAATGTCCAGTGACAATCGCTGCCTACCGCAACGAGAAGCCAGTCATCAGTGGCGGAAAACAAATTTCGGGTTGGAAGCAAGCAACTGTCAATGGGAGAAAGGTTTGGGCGGCTGAAATTCCTGAAGTTCGTGAAGGCAAATGGTTTTTCCGACAACTTTGGGTCAACGGTCAAAGGGCTATTCGTGCCCGCCACCCCAACATAGGCTATTTTCAAGTTGCCGAAGTCTTGGATGTAACTCAACAAACTCAATGGCACGAAGGTCAAAAGCATTTTCGCTTCAACGAAGGCGATTTGAAAGGGTGGGCAACTGTCACAGATGCCGAAATTGTCGTGATGAACCGATGGGTTGAATCACGATTGCCCGTTATAGGCGTAGACGAAAAAGAACGCATCGTGAGTTTTGGCAAACGAAGCGTCTTCAAACTTGATGTCGGCGACCCTTACTACCTTGAGCATTGCCTTGAAGTTTTGGATGCACCAAGCGAATGGTTCCTTGACAAACGGACAGGCACGCTCTATTACATGCCACGACCCAACGAAAACATCGCAAAGGCTGAAGTCATTGCACCAGTGCTAACTCAACTTGTCCGCATGGTTGGCGAACCGAAAGCAGGTCAGTGGGTTGAGCATATCGTTTGGCGAGGGATAACTTTCGCTCATGCCGAATGGTATTTTCCTGCTGACTTCAAAGCGGATTGGCTGTCGCCCGATATTGGTGGTTTCCCTCAGGCTGCTGTCGGCGTGCCCGGAGCGATTTACGGCGAAGGCGTTAGGCGATGCGTTTTTGAAAACTGCACGGTTGAAAATGTCGGAACTTACGGATTGGAACTTGCAAGAGGTTGCCACGAAAACCGAATTGTAGGTTGCACCTTGCGGGACTTAGGTGCTGGCGGAATCAAAATCGGCGAAACCGTAATCCGAGATGACCCATCAGAGCAAACTCACAGCAACGAAATCGTTGATTGCATGATATTTGATGGCGGAAAGATGTTCCACAGCGCTGTCGGAATTTGGATTGGTCAAAGCGGTAAAAACCGAATTGCCCATAACGAAATCGCCGACTTTTACTACACTGGCATCAGCATCGGTTGGACTTGGGGTTATGAGCGCTCGCTGGCTGGAGGCAACATCGTTGAATTCAACCATGTTCACCACATCGGCAAAAAGAGCGATGGCGACGGACCGATTTTGAGCGACATGGGCGGAATTTACACCCTCGGAATTCAAGAAGGCACAATCATCCGCAACAATCTTTGGCACGACATCGCTGGCTTGCGTTACGGCGGTTGGGGAATTTACTTTGACGAAGGTTCAACGGGCATCTTAGCCGAAAACAACATCGTTTACAACACAACTCACGGCGGTTTCCATCAACACTACGGTCGTGAAAACATTGTCCGCAACAACATTTTCGCTTACGCTCGTGACCACCAGTTACAAGCCAGTCGCCCTGAAAACCACTTGCGGTTCCGTTTCGTCAACAACATCGTGATAGGTCGCAGCGAGCAATGGCTTGCTGGTGGCATTGACTTCAACTTTGAGTTTGACCGCAACCTGTATTGGCGGGAAGGTGGCGGTCAAATTCGTTTTGGCAATATGAGTTGGGATGAGTGGCGAGCGAAAGGGATGGACAAAAACTCGCTTGTAGCCGACCCATTGTTCGTCGCTCCCGAAAAATACGACTTTCGGCTCAGACCTAAGTCTCCAGCCTTCAAAATTGGATTCAAGTCTTTTGACCTAAGCAAAGTCGGTCTAAGAAAACGGAAAGAAAGGAGAGGCGAATAATGGCTCGGTCAGATTGGGGTATCGGAATTGTCGGATTAGGTGGCATAGTTAACACTCACATTCAAGCCTACCGAAACGCAGGTTTGAAAATTGTCGGAGGTGCTGATATAGACGAAGCAAGAGCGAAGGCGATGCAGGAACGATGGCAGTTGCCCTTTGTCACAACTGATTGGCACGAGTTGATTGACCATTCAGAAGTTCGCATCGTTGACATTGCAACTCCGCACAAATTTGAAATCCGAATGCCCATCGTTGAGTATGCAGCCGAGAAAGGCAAAGCCATTTTCGTCCAAAAGCCATTGTTGCCCTACCTTGACCAAGCAAAGAAACTTGTTGAAGTTGCCGAGCGCTATGGTGCACCTTTGATGGTGAACCAAAACTCTGTTTTCGTTCCCGCTTTCCTTACGATTGAACGCTACATGCATGATGGCGCAATCGGCACACCCTACTACTGCCAAATTGAAAACCGAGGTTGGGTTGACCCAAGTGCCCATTTGTGGTATGGCAAAGATGAACGATGGGTTGCAAGTGACATGGCAGTTCACCATTTTGCGCTTGTTCATCACTGGTTTGGTGAATGGGAGAGCGTTTACGCAATGATGGGGCGTGACCCATCGCAAAAGGGAGTTAAAGGCGATAACTGGAATGTTGTGCTGATTAGGTTCAAAAACGGAGTTCAGGCTTGCATCATCAACAATTGGGCGTATCGTGGAAACCGAATTAAATCGCACTCACGAGAAGAAATCATTATTCAAGGTGACAAAGGTTGTATTACTGGCGACAGTGAAGAAGTTTGCATAATCACTGTTGAACCGCCAGCGAAAATTTACCCGCAGTTTCAAGGCAAATGGTTTCCTGACGCATTTGCAAATGCGATGTGTCATTTCATTGACGCTTTGGAGACAGGCAAACCATTCCTTTGCAGCGGTCGTGATAACTTGAGCGTCATCGCTATAATTGAAGCAGCATACATTTCTGTCAAAGAACGCCGAGAAGTAAGGCGAGAAGAAGTCTTTTGATTTGAAATGACTGTCAACAAATGCACTTCTCGCCTTAAATTTTTGTCAAAGGCAGTGATTGAAAAATGGCTTTAAAAGTCTTTTGCACTCCAAACTGGAAAATCCTTGAAGCAGCAGCAATCCAAATTTGGCATCAAAGCAGTGGCAAGGCTACCGTTATCGTCCCGTCTTCAATGTTGCGGAATTGGTGGCTGTCAAGGCTGGCTGAAGAGTTTGGTGGCGTTCACGGCAATGTCGTCACCACTTTGGAAAGGTTCGCTGAACAAATTGCCCAAAAGGCTTCTCAAACACTCTTTCGTCTTGCCCGACCGCTGGAGTTGCGACTTGCCGCTTGGGACGCTTTTTTAAGTTGCGATGTCCCAGAAACTTGGCGTGTAAGTGGCATCGTTGATGTTTTCCTTAGCGCCCTTGAAGAGTTGGAGTTGCACGGGCTAACGCCCGAAAAGGTCTCTCAGGCTTTGTCCGATGACCGAAACATCAAAACCTTGACCGAACTTTGGCAATATTGGCGAAAAATTTTGCACGAGCGCAATCTTTGGACAGTTGGCGATGTGCTTCAGGAGGGAGCGAAAGCAACGGAACATTTGAACAATAGTTTGCCGTCCGAAGCCATCGTTTACGGCTTCACGGCTTTAACTGACTTGAGATGGCAATTTTTACAAGCGCTGCAAAAAAACGGCGTCCAAACCATGAAGTTTTTCGTCTTGACATCTCAAGCCAACGAGCAAGCCTATCGCTACACTCAAGATTTGCTCCAACTTTTGAAATCGCATGGGGCAGAAATTTGTGAAGTCAGCGATGATGATTTGCCCAATGAGTTGCATTCCATTATCGGTAATGCCTTCCGTTGGCAAAAGGAGCAAGAGCAATTGCAACTGACCGACCGAATTGTTTGCATCGCTGCTGCAGGCGAAGAGCAGGAAGTTGAAATGGCAATTCGGATACTAACGAAATGGCGACGAGAGGGCAAATTGCAACGATACAGCGATGCATTGATGCTTGTTC
>JANXCD010000065.1 GCA_025060305.1 Armatimonadota bacterium
AAGCCTGAGATTCGCGAGGCAGTGGAAAAAATTTTCGGCGTGAAAGTGACGAAAGTTAACACACTAAATGTCAAGCCCAAAAAACGAGGGGAAAGATGGAGGCGCATCCGACCTGTCGGACATACGCCAAGATGGAAAAAAGCCATCGTCACCGTCGCTAAAGGACAAACTTTGCCTATTTACGAAGGATTGCTGTAATAGCGAGGAGAGTGAAAGGCTATGGGCATCAAGAAGGCTAATCCTGTTACGCCAGGTTTGAGACATGCAACCTTTTACGACTTTGAAGAAATCACGAAGGACGAACCTGAAAAGTCTTTGGTGAAGCCTTTGAAAAAGCACGCAGGTAGAAACAACCAAGGTAAAATCACAGTTCGCTTCCGAGGAGGAGGTGTCAAGCGCCTTTATCGCATCATTGACTTTAAGCGAGACAAAGATGGTGTTCCAGCGAAAGTTATCGCTATTGAGTATGACCCTAACCGCTCCGCTCGCATCGCTTTACTTGAGTATGCTGATGGAGAGCGTCGTTACATCCTTTGGCCTGAGGAATTGAAAGTCGGCGACACAGTGATGTCTGGTCCTGACGCTGACATAAGGGTCGGCAACTGTTTGCCTCTTGAAAAAATTCCTGATGGCACTATCATCCACAATATTGAACTGACGCCAGGTAAAGGTGGGCAACTTGTTCGTGCTGCTGGTAGTTTTGCGACATTGCTTGCAAAGGAAGGCAAATATGCAACGGTCAAGATGCCTTCTGGTGAAATTAGGCTCATCAACTTGAAGTGCAGGGCAACCATCGGTCGGGTAGGTTTGGCAGAGCACGAACTCATCAGGCTCGGAAAGGCTGGTCGGATGCGTTATCTTGGTCGTCGTCCCCATGTTCGTGGCTCTGCTATGAATGTTGACGACCACCCGCATGGTGGTGGTGAAGGCAAAGCACCTATTGGTATGTCAGCACCCAAATCGCCTTGGGGCTGGATTACTTTGGGGCGAAAAACAAGGAAGCCAAGAAAAGCATCGGACAAACTCATCATCAAGCGTCGCCGTGTGGGATATGGCGACAAGATGGTTTAAGGAGAGGTGACAAAAATGGGAAGGTCGCTCAAAAAAGGTCCTTATTGCGACCCTAAATTGTTGAGAAAAATTCAAGAGATGAACCGAACTGGCGAAAAGCAAGTTATCAAGACATGGTCACGAAGGTCAACCATCTTCCCTGAGATGGTTGGTCACACAATCGCAGTTTACAACGGCAAGCGCCATGTCCCTGTTTACATAACAGAAGCGATGGTAGGTCACAAGTTGGGCGAGTTCGCACCAACTCGCATCTTCAGGGGACACGGTGAAGCAAAAGAAAGAGTGGTGCGGGTGAAGTAGTAAGTAACGACCAAGACAAGAGGCAATTAAAAGAAGAAAAGCGAGGTTGAGAAAAAATGCCAAAACAAGCGGAAGGAATAATTCAAGTTGTGGCTCACAGAAAATATGTTAGGGTTTCGCCGAGAAAGGCTCGCAGGGTCGCTCAAACCATCAAAGGCAAACTTGCTTTACAAGCCTTGAACATGTTGCTCTTAATGCCACAAAAACCTGCAAGATATTACGCCAAACTGCTCAAGCAAGCAATAGGAAACGCCGTCAACGATTACCAGTTGAACGAAGAAAAACTTGTCGTCGTTAATGCCCTTGCTGATAATGGACCGATGCTTAAAAGGTTTCGCCCGAGGGCGAGGGGTCGTGTTTACATGGTGCGCAAAAGGATGGCTCACTTGACTGTCATCATTTCTCCAAAGGAGGAAGAATGATATGGGGCAAAAAGTTAATCCTATTGGCGTTCGCATCGGGATTGTTAAGGACTGGGAAAGCAAATGGTTTTCTTCACGACACTACAGTGAATGGGTTTTTGAGGACATCAAAATTCGTGAACACATTAAAAACAGGTTCAAACAAGCAGGCATACCAAGAATTGAAATTGAACGGAAAGCAAACACTATCGTCGTGAGCGTTTACGCTGCTCGCCCTGGTATGCTCATCGGCTTGCGTGGTCGGACTATTGACCAACTGAGGCAGCATCTGCAAGAAATCACAAAAGGCAAAGAAGTTTACATTCATGTTCGGGAAGTTGAACGACCAGAATTGGAGGCACAACTTTTAGCGGAAAGTATAGTTCAGCAAATAGAACGCCGTGTCTCTCACAAAAGAGCAATGCGACAGGCAGCCTTGCGTGCTCTGAACGCTGGTGCTTTGGGCGTGAAAATCATCGTTGCTGGAAGGTTAGGCGGTGCCGAATTGGCAAGAGACGAAAAATTGCACATAGGGCGAGTCCCACTGAGCACTTTAAGAGCAGACATTGATTATGGCTTTGATGAAGCATGGACAAAGTGGGGACGAATTGGAGTCCATGTCTGGCTGTATAGGGGCGAAATTTTGGAGAAAGGTAAAGAACGAATCTTGCTGGCTCAGCAAAGACAACCTGCTCAGGTAGTTGCTGTCTCTTCCGAAGAAGAGGAAGAACTGGAAGAAGGAGGCGAATAGTCTCATGTTGATGCCGAGAAGAAGAAAATTCCGAAAAGAACAAAGGGGACGAATGAAAGGTAAAGCGACAAGATGCAACACTGTCACCTTCGGAGATTTCGGTCTGCAGGCTTTAGAACCTGGTTGGATAACAAATCGCCAAATAGAGGCTGCTCGTATCGCCATCGCTAATTTTATCCGCCGTGCTGCGAAGGTTCAAATCAGAATCTTCCCCCATAAACCTGTGACGAAAAAGCCTTTAGAGTCTCGTCAAGGTGGAGGTAAGGGAGACATTGAGTTCTATGTAGCGGTAGTCAAGCCTGGCACGATTCTTTTTGAAATTAGTGGCATCTCTCAAGATTTGGCGGTTCAAGCCCTTCACCGTGCATCTTACAAACTGCCTATCAAAACCCGAATTGTCACAAAGGAGGGTGAAACCGTTAATGTCTAAGCGAAAAGAACAGTTGGAAAGGTTGAGACAAATGACCGACATGGAGTTAGTGCAGGAACTGGAGAACACTTACAGGGAATTGTTCAACATCACTCAGCAGAAGGCTATCAGAAAGAAGGTTGTGGAAAGACCTCATAGAATCCGAGAACTCAAAAAGACCCTTGCTCGTATCAAAACTTTGTTGAGGGAACGGGAACTTTTGCGTGCCGGCTATTGAAACTTAAAAGCAAAATGAGGTGACAAAAATGAGCCTAAAGAGAGGTAAGCGAAAAGTTTTCGTGGGAACGGTTGTAAGCGACAAAATGGACAAAACCGTTGTCGTGGCTGTTGAAAGGCTCGTTCGTCATCCACTTTACAAAAAAGTCATACGCAAGACAAGTAAGTTCTATGCTCACGACGAGCAAAACGAATGCAGAGTTGGCGATATAGTTGAAATTATGGAGACTCGTCCACTGTCAAAACTCAAAAGGTGGCGTGTTGTCAGGATTGTCCAAAGGGCTAAAGTCCCTTTGCCAGTCGCTCGTGAAGAAATGGTTGAAGAGGCGGAAGAGCAACTGCTTGGAGGAGTGCTCACTCCGGTTGAAATGACGGAGACTTCACAAGAACAAGAAACTCAAAAAACAGAAGTTGAAGAACAAGGAGAAGAGCAAGTTTCAAAAAGCGAAGGCAACGATAATTAGGCTGGAAATGTGCTTTGCTCAAAGAAGTTCGCACTTTGTTCTCCACTGATTGGTGGCAGATAGAGAAGTAAGGAGGCGAACGGAAATGATGGCAATGACACCAAAACAAATTCGCAACATCGCTTTGCTTGGAAGTCCTGGTGCTGGAAAAACCAGTTTGGCAGACACATTCCTTTGGCTTGCAGGAGTAGTCTCTCGGAGAGGTTCTGTTGACCAGGGCAATAGCGTTTTTGACCATGAAGAAGAAGCAAAAAGCCGTCACCACAGCGTCAGTTTGTCTTTAGGTCACTGTCTTTGGAAAGGTCATTGGCTCAACATCATAGACACGCCCGGGCTTTTGGATTTCTTTGGAGATGCGTATGCTGCAGTTAGGGTTGTTGAAGGTTCAATTTTAGTGATTGATGCAACAGTTGGAGTTGAGGCTCAAGTTGAGCGGAGTTTCAGGCTAATTCGCCGACACAATCTGCCTTGTATCGCTTTCATCAACAAGATTGATGACGAAAGGGCTAATTTTGAGAAGGTGATGAGCGAAATAGAAACTAACCTTCAAGTTCGCCCTGTTCCTCTTTGGGTGCTAAGGGAAGGTAAAAAAGATGCTGTTATCAATGTCGTCAATGGCGATATTGACGACGGTGAGCAAATCAAGTCAGGCGATGCTTCGGCTGTTCCAGAGGATTTGAAAGAAAGGGTTATGGAGGCTGTCGCTGAAACCAGTGACGAGTTGCTTGAAAAGTATCTTTCCGAAGGGACTTTATCTGATGAAGAAATTCTCAAAGGTCTTAAGCAAGTTATCACTTCAAGTCAACAAAACTTGCTTGTCTTTTTCGGTTCTGCCAATAAGGCTATTGGTGTTCATGCGCTTATGGAGGCTGTTGTCAATTTGTTCCCTTCGCCCCTTGAAGTAACCGTCCCAATCCAAAGCGACGGTAAAGAAGGAATTTTGAAACCTGCTGCAGAAGGTTCAGGGGTCGCCTTCGTTTTCAAACTCTTTGCTGATCCCTATGTTGGTCGTGTGAGTGTTTTCCGAGTTTTTTCGGGCACAATCAAAAGCGACTCAACGGTCATCAATGTCACGACGGGAAGGAAGGAAAGAATTGGTCAACTCATGGTCGCTCAAGGCAGAACCTATGAACCTATTGGTGAAGCGCCAACAGGTGCAATTGCGTTAGTAGGTAAACTTGAGAGCACTCGCATCGGTCATACCCTTTGCACTGAAGGGACAAATTTTCAAATCCCGCCTATTGAATTCCCACAAGGTTATATGGAGTTGGCTGTTTACCCAAAGGCTCAAGGTGACGAAGAAAAGATTCTGTCAAGTATACAAAGATTGGACGAAGAAGACAGTGTTTTCCGATGGTATCGCCATCCTGAAACGGGAGAGACAATTATCGTCGGGATGGGCGACCAGCACTTAGATGTCATCGTTGAAAAAATGAAACGCAAATTTGGCGCCGAAGTTTTAACCAAGTTGCCCAAAATCCCTTACAAAGAAACAATCCGAAGACCGGGCGAAGGTGAAGGTCGCTACATAAAGCAAACAGGCGGAAGAGGTCAATACGGCGTTGCCCGAATCAAGGTTGAACCCCTTGAGCGAGGCGTTGGCTTTGAGTTTGTTAACCAAATTACAGGAGGCGTTATACCTTCAAAGTTCATCCCTTCCGTTGAGAAAGGCGTTCGTGAGGCGATGCAGAAAGGCATTTTGGCTGGTTATCCTATGGTTGACTTTCGTGTTATTCTTTTTGACGGCAAACACCATGAAGTTGACTCGTCTGATTTCGCCTTCCAGATGGCTGGCATTTTGGCACTCCGCAACGCTGCCGAAAAATGTGATCCATACTTGCTTGAGCCAATTATGAAACTTGAAGTCTTCGTTCCAGAGGAGTTTGTAGGCGATGTTATCGGAGATTTGAATGGAAAAAGAGGTCATGTTCTCGGAATTGAGCCAGAAGACAATATGCGTAAGATAACTGCTCTAGTCCCTTTAGCCGAAATTCAGCGTTATGCTGCCGACTTGAGATCAATAACAAGAGGTCGTGGGACTTACAAAGTTGAGTTTTCTCATTACGAAGAAGTCCCATCCCACTTGGCGGCTCAAATCATTGCTCAAGCAAAGGCTGAGCAGGAGAAAGAAAAATGAACTCTTTATAACGCAAAACAACCAACTGGTGGTGAGATGGAGGGAACTAACATGGTGCAGCCAATGTCCAAATTGAAGGTTGCTGACAATTCAGGTGCAAGGGTAATTCAATGCATTCGTGTCCTTAGGGGAAATTCTCGTTATGGTAACATCGGCGACATCATTGTCGCTTCTGTCAAGGATGCTATCCCAGGCGCTTCCGTTGAAAAGGGACAGGTTGTCAGGGCAGTTATTGTCAGGACTGTCCGAGGAATCCGTCGTCGTGATGGAAGTTATGTTCGCTTTGACGAAAATGCTGCCGTTCTCATTGACAAAAACAAAAATCCTATCGGCACTCGTGTTTTCGGTCCTGTCGCTCGTGAACTGAGGGCTGAATTTCTGAAAATCCTTTCATTGGCTCCGGAGGTTGTCTGAAATGGCAAGAAAAGTCAAAGAGCAAAAGCGATGGAAGATGAACATCAAAAGAGGAGACACCGTTCAAGTCATGTGGGGAAGCGCTTTTTGGCGAGGAAAAAGAGGGCGAGTGATCAAAGTGTTGCCGAAGGAAAACAAAGTTATCGTTGAAGGCATCTATCTTGTCTGGAAACATCAACGACCGATAGGAAGATTGATGCAAGGTAGCAGAATTCAAAAACCTGCTCCAATACCGAGGGCGAAAGTCATGTTGGTTTGCCCTCATTGTGATAAGCCAACAAGAATCAAAATGCACACTTTGGACGATGGAAGAAAAGTCAGGACATGCAAACGCTGTGGCGAGATAGTAGACGCTATTTGACCTGAAGAGGTGAAAATTCATGGCTCGTAAAGATAAGGAAACCAAAACGACTGAGCAAATTGCAACCATTGAAGGAGAGAAAATTGTGCCAAGGTTGAAAATCCACTACTTGAAGGAAGTAGTGCCAAAACTCATAAAAAGATTCGGCTACAAGAACATCATGCAAGTCCCACGCATAACAAAAGTCATCATCAATGTCGGCGTGGGAGATGGCAAGGAGGATATGAGAGCCATTGAATCTTCGGTCAAAGAAATTTCCATCATAACAGGTCAAAGACCCATCATCAAAAGAGCGAAAAAGGCTATCGCTGGCTTTAGATTACGGAAGGGACAACCTATCGCAGTCACTGTAACTTTGCGCCGTGATAGGATGTGGGAGTTTTTGGACAGACTGATTAACGCTGCCTTGCCGAGAATTCGTGACTTCAAAGGACTTTCTCCCAAGTCTTTTGACGGTCACGGAAACTATAACCTTGGCATAACAGAACAACTGATTTTCCCCGAACTGACTTATGATGACATTTACCGAGTAAGAGGAATGAACATAACCGTTGTTACAACTGCCAAAACAGACGAGGAAGCAACGGCATTGCTTAAAGAAATTGGCTTCCCGCTCCGTGAAGAATGAAACAAAGGAGGGCATAAGGATGCCGAGAAAATGTCACATTGTGAAAGCCTTCATGAAAGAGCCAAAGTTTAAGGTTCGCAAGAAAAACCGATGTCTAAGGTGCGGAAGAGGACGAGCCTACATAAGACACTTTGGTCTTTGTCGCATCTGCCTCAGGGAACTTGCAAGCAGAGGTTTAATTGCTGGTGTCAGAAAATCCAGTTGGTAAAGCCTATCAAGACAAGTTTTAGGAGGGATGATTATGCCAGTTGTGAATGACCCTATAGGCGACATGCTGACAAGAATCAAAAACGCCTATCATGCCCGGCATGAAGAAGTTTGGATGCCATCTTCAAAATTCAAAGTCGCTGTCGCTGATGTCTTGAAGCGTGAAGGTTACATCGCCGATTACAAAGTCATCACAGAGCAGGAGTTAGCGAAAGGTTTGCAAATTTTGGAGCAAGCCCTTGATCGCAAAGCAATTTTTCCGCCACTTTTGAAGAACCGAGACTTTGACTTGGTTGATACTTTGCGCAAAAAAGGTTTCAATTTGAGCCGAGATGCTGAAAAATCGTTGCGGACTATAAAGCGACTTTTTGATGAGCGTTTGATTGACCATCCACGAAAGCATGGTGTTATAAAACAAGGGATTTTAATTGTCAAATTGCGTTACCTTGAAGGGCGACCGCCTAAACCAGCCATCACCGAAGTTAAGCGAGTAAGTAAACCTGGAAGGCATCTTTACGCACGAAAAAATGAAATCCCAAGAGTCATGGCTGGTCTGGGAATAGCCATACTTTCAACAAGCGAAGGCGTTATGAGTGACAGTGAAGCGAGAAAGAAAGGCATAGGTGGCGAAATCTTGGCTTATGTTTGGTGAACTTTGAGAAACATTAACGATGGAGGCGAAATAATATGTCACGAGTGGGAAGAAAACCTATCCCAATTCCAAAAGAAGTTACAGTCAGCATGCAAGACCATACAATCGTTGTCAAAGGACCGAAAGGTGAACTTCGCCAATCCATTCATCCTCAAATGACTGTTAAAATTGAAAACGAGCAAGTTATCGTTGAAAGACCAAATGACCAAAGACAATTTAAGGCTTTTCATGGACTTTACCGCTCCCTAATTGCAAACATGATTGAAGGTGTCACAAAGGGCTTTGAAAAAGCCCTTGAAGTTCGTGGCATGGGCTACCGAGTTGAGCAAAAATCACCAACTCAAATCATCTTGAATGTTGGTTACTCTCATCTCGTAGTTTTTAATGCTCCCGAGGGAATAACTTTTGAAGTCCAACCTCAAACTGCAAGCCCTCAAAATGATTACCTTTGTGCAAGAATAATCGTTCGTGGGATTGACAAGGCTTTGGTTGGCAACACGGCAGCAAAAATTCGCTCTGTTCGCCCCCCCGACGCTTACAAAGGAAAAGGAATTCGCTATGCCAATGAAGTTATCAAACTAAAACCAGGTAAAGCCGCCAAAGGGCGAAAGTGAAATAACGATAGGACTTATGCAGTTGGCGTTTTTTGTAAGGTCAGACAACAGTCTGCCCGAAGCGAAAATTTGACAAATTGGGCGGATTTTATCCGCCCTTATACCCAACTGCGTAACTCCTATGACAAGATAACCAACTTCTTTAACTTTGGCGCAAAATCTTGATCGTTAAGTTATCTTCCAAACTCAGAAGAATTTGGAGGGAAAATGAATGGCTGTCAAGTATAAAACGAGACAAGAAAAAAGGGTACGAAGACATTGGCGAATCAAAAAACGAGTCTTTGGAACTCCTGAAAGACCGAGATTTTCGGTCTTCAGAAGTTTGAAGCACATTTATGCCCAAATCATTGACGACACATTAGGACGAACCCTTTGCTCCGCTTCAACCCTTGATAAAGAATTACGAGAGAAAGTGAAAGGGCTAACTAAAACCCAACAAGCGATTGAAGTGGGCAAACTCATAGCCCAAAGAGCGCTCGCTTTGGGCATAACCAAAGTTGCTTTTGACCGAGGTGGGCACAAATATCACGGGCGAGTTAAAGCCCTTGCCGATGCAGCAAGAGAAGCAGGATTGGAGTTTTGATTGTGCAGGTGAGATGAAAAATGGGAATCATCATTAAACGCGTTCGTTTGGTTGGTTCAAAGGGAGAGCATGAAACTGAAGGGCTTTTTGACACCGGAGCAAGTTATTCCTTTATCAGAAAGGATGTCGCTGAAAGGTTAGAAGTCCTTTTGCTCTTGCCTCAACCCATGTCTTTTGAAATGGCTGAACAAGGAGCAACAGTCACTGCTCGTGAGCGAGTTGTTTTGGACTTTTGGATTGATGGCTATCGCTTCTCCGATGAATTTTTAGTCCTTGACAACCTTTCCGAAGAAATCATCATAGGCGCTGCCACAATGCAAAAATGGCGAATGAAGTTAGACATGGAAAAAGAAGACA
>JANXCD010000066.1 GCA_025060305.1 Armatimonadota bacterium
AGGGAAACCTCGCTCAAAGTTCGGTCACAGTCAAGATACTTGTCAAGGAAGAAATCGCCGACGAGCGCAATCTTGACTGACGGAAAGTTATCAAGCAAATTTTTGAGCCTTTGTTCTGTCAGCATCTTTGTTGCCACCTCCTTAGCCGACAGAAAGTTTTACACCTTTGATGGTGCAAGGCATAGAGCGGACTTTTCACATCGTCTCAGAAGTAAAGCAAGTTCATCAGTTCCGTTTTCAGGATAGTTCATGTGTTGACATTTGTGATTTCGTCACAGCCCTAAATTCCCACACGACAACGCTTCTTGACCATCTCCTCCTACCTCTGATTGCTTTTGCTGTCGCAAAGACTTTATGGCTTTAATTTCTGCGTCAGTGTAAGGTTTTTGCCTCAAAATGAAGTGACAGTGTTTCAAACCTTGCCGACAAATTTTTGTCAAAAGAAAGGCACTCATGCATCAAAATGAATTAAGGTGCAGTTTTATACTACGCCGACAAAATCTCTAACGACAGCAGAAACGAGGTGAGACGATGGGACGGAAAGGCGTGATTTTGGCAGCAGGCAAAGGGACAAGGCTTCGCCCATTGACAGAGAAAATGCCCAAATCGCTTATTGAAATTGGTGGACGACCTTATCTGGCTTATTTGCTTGAGCGTTTCCGATATGCAGGATGCAATGAACTTTTGCTCATCATCGGTCACTTGGGCGAACAAATTGTCAACAGATGCGGGCAAGAAGCCTTTGGGATGAAACTTCACTACGCTTGGCAATTTCTTCAAGATGGAACGGCAAAGGCTTTGCTTTTGGCGGAAGATTTTGTCGGAAATGAACCCTTCATGATGAGTTGGGGAGACATTGTGACTGCTCCTGAAAATTACACTGAAATTTGGGAGCGATATGAAAAGGGCGATTGCTCAATGGTCATGCAAGTCAACTGGATGGAGGATGTTTCCGCTGGCGCTGATGTCACCCTTGATGGCGAGAGAGTTGTTGACATCGTTGAGAAGCCACCAAAACCAAAGTCAGGTTGGAATCAATCAGGTCTTTTCGTCATTAGCCCCCGAATTTTCGGATACTTGAAACAAGTCAAACCGTCGCCTCGTGGCGAATATGAGTTCACGGAAGGAGTCAAGTTGATGTTGCAGGCGGGCGAAAGGGTAATTGCTGTCTTTTTGAAAGGTTACCGATACGAGTTAGGCACTTATGAGCAATTGCGGGAGTTGGAGCGAGTTGCCAATAAATTGGCTTTAACCTAAGACTTTTTGAACCACCAATAGTTCGCTATAACTCCGAAAAGCCTTTCTAAGGCGAAATTGGCTAACGAAGGTAGAAACCTGTTACCTAAATTTTGAACAGACGACAAAATTTCTGGAAGAACAAAAGCCAAAAGACAGCGACAGGAGGGAAGAAAGTTTGCAACAAGATAACGAAAGGAAACTGAGGAGAAGGCTATGGTTAGCCGTTGGTCTGACAATAATCATTTTTCTTGCAGAACTTATCGGTGGTTTGTGGACTAGCAGTCTTGCCCTTCTAAGCGATGCCTTTCATGTTTTGACGGATGCTTTCTCTTTAGTTCTCACCTTGACTGCTGTTTACTTGGCGATGAGACCTCCTTCCGACCGACACACTTTTGGTTTGCATCGCTTGGAAATTTTCGCAGCAGCCTTCAATGCTGGCTCTTTGCTTGTCATTTGCCTATGGCTCGGTTGGGAAGCAATTGAGAGGTTAATTCAACCGAGACCTGTGCTCGCTATGGAAATGCTAATCATTGCAACTGTGGGCTTGATTGCAAACTCCATTGTCATACTTCTGCTTTACAGTCACATGCAGCAAAGTTTGAATGTCAAAAGTGCGGTTTTGCATGTCATTGGTGACACAGCCTCATCTGTTGGAGTTATCGCTGCTGGCATTACGATGGCTTTGACAGGATGGTTTTGGATTGACCCAACCCTGTCACTAATTATTATTGCGATAATCGGTTACAATGCCTTCAAAGTCGCCAAAGAGGCGCTACACATACTCATGGAAGGTGTTCCATCGGGCATTGAAACTCGCTCCGTTCATGAAGCCCTATTATCCTTGCCAAGCGTTAAACAAGTTCACGACTTGCACATTTGGAGTTTGTGCTCCAATTGCCGATACTTGAGTGCTCATCTCGTTGTTGACGAAGATGGATTAAAAGACCCTTCTTTGGTTCTCAACAGTGCCCAAGAGTTGCTTCGCAACCAGTTTCAAATCAACCATGCTACTTTGCAGTTGGAAACTTCTCAATGCTCTGACCAATACTTGTGTGATAACCATCATCATCAGGGCGTTCATGAGACACAAAAACAAGCCTTCTACCACTGATTTTGTTTTTCATCGGCTGAATTGACAAAGGCTTTCAATGGCTTCATAATCCCGAAAGGGTAAAAAGACCGAGAGAAATTTCCCTTGGGAGGCGAAGAAAATGTTGGAAGAAAGGCGTCATTGGGGTTCTAATTATCACGAGGATGGCACTTCCAAAGCCGTTGACATTAGGGTCATTGGAGTTGGAGGCGCTGGCAATAATGCCATTAATCGTATGATGGAAAATCAAGTCTCAGGCGTTGAACTTATTGCTATCAATACTGACGCTCAATCCTTGAGTCTTTCTAAAGCCAACAAAAAGTTGCAAATTGGCATTAGGTTAACTAACGGTCGTGGTGCTGGAGGCAATCCTCAAATTGGTCGTCAAGCCGCTGAAGAAGACAAACAGCAAATTTCTTCTTTGCTTGAAAATGCTGAAATGGTCTTTTTGACGGCTGGCATGGGTGGCGGGACAGGGACTGGTGCAACCCCTGTTGTAGCCCAAATCGCTCGTGAGAAAAACATTTTGGTAGTCGCTATCGTGACGAAACCTTTCAACTTTGAAGGGAAGCGGAAGATGGAGATTGCTTTGCAGGGCATCAACGAACTTAAGAATGTAGTTGACGCTTTGATAGTCATTCCAAACCAAAGACTTTTTGAACTTTCCGACAGGAAAACCACAATGTTTGACGCCTTCAAACTGGCAGATGAAGTCTTAGCTCAGGCAGTTCAAGGTATAACTGACTTGGTAGTCCGACCAGGTTGGATCAATGTTGACTTTGCCGATGTCCGAACAGTGCTTGAAAACACAGGGACAGCATTGATTGGTGTAGGCTACGGACACGGTGAGAACCGAGCCGTTGATGCTGCACAAAATGCTATCTCCAGCCCCTTGCTTGAATCTTCAATAACAGGTGCTCGCAATGTCCTGTTCACTATCTTTGCACCTCCCGATTTGCTTGCTGATGAAGTTAAGCAAGCGGCTGACATAATCACTAATGCCGTTAACTCTACTGAAGCCAATGTCATCTGGGGCTTAGTTTACGATGAAAGCCTAAAAGATCAAGTTCGGATAATCTTGATTGCTACAGGTTTTGGTGAAGTTCGTCCAACACCTACACCAACCCGATTGCCTTGGGAACGAAGGGAAGTTAGCAGGGAAGTTCAAACGAGCCAGCAATTTCCATCGCAGAAAATTGAACCAGAAATTGATGAAGAGACTTTGAACATACCTTCTTTCCTGAGGCGCTCTCAAAGGTCTTGAATCCTGAAAATTGCCTGCCCTTTTCATTTTCAAGTTTTGTAATGATAAACGAGGTTAAGGTTTCAAAAATATCTTTTGAGCAAAGAGCAATTGTCTAAATTTTTTGGAGGCACAATGAAGATGAAAAGACAAAAGCCTGACAAGTCTTCTCCTAAGGGTAAATGGTTTTCTTGGTTTGTTGTTGGCTGTTTCATCGGTTACTTGCTTGCTATGCTGGCTGCCTACGCAGTCGTTAGCCATCTTGGAAAAGATTTGCCTAACTTAGACAATATAGCGAACTTGAGATTTGGGCAACTCACACACATCTATTCGGCTGATGGAGTTACGCTTGGGACAGTAATTTCTGTCTATCGCAAATGGGTGCCGTTGGAAAAAATTCCTAAGCCTTTGCAATGGGCAACAATAGTCGCTGAAGATAGAAAATTTTACACTCACCCTGGCATTGACCCCAAAGGGATTGTTAGAGCCATCTGGGAATGTTTGAAGGCAAGGCGCTATGTTCAGGGAGGTAGCACAATCACCATGCAACTTGCACGCAACCTCTATCTTTCTTCGGAAAAGACCATCCGTCGCAAGTTGAAGGAATTATTGTTAGCAGTTCAACTTGAAAGAAGGTTTTCAAAGGACGAGTTACTGGAACTCTATTTGAACACTGTTTGCTACGGTCACGGTGCTTATGGAGTTCAAGCAGCAGCAGAACTTTACTTTGGCAAAGATGTAAGCCAATTAACTTTGCCTCAGGCATCATTGCTTGCTTCCCTGCCCAAAAGACCTTCTGACCTTTCGCCCTTTGTCAACCCAGAAGCAGCCAAGCGAAGAAGGGATTACATCTTGGAGGCAATGGCTGAAGAAGGATACATAACTCGCAAGGAAGCAGAAGAAGCAAAGAAAATTCCCATTACCCAAGGTCTTCGTCCAGAACCCAAGTGGCTGACAAAGCCTCCCAAAGCCTTGCATTTTGTTGAATTTGTCAAGAGAGAATTGGTGAGAAGGTTTGGTCAAGATATAGTTGACCGAGGTGGTCTTAAAGTTTACACAACCATCAACTATGATTTACAAAAGGAAGTTGAAAGAATTGCAGAGCGATACTTGAGAGCCTATCGTTTCACTGGTGCTGACCAAATGGCTTTCGTTGTCATTCACATACCTACTGGCAAAATTTTAGCCATGTATGGCGGTCGCCCATACAGAATTGACCCTAACACTGGTAAGCGTCGTCTTGATCATTTCAATCGTGCCGTTCAAGCATATAGGCAACCTGGTTCGTCCTTCAAACCTTATGTTTACGCCGCTGCCCTTGAAATAGGTTTTCGTCCTAATAGCATTTTCAGCGATTCGCCTATCTCTTTCCCTCAGGGCAACGGTAAGTGGTGGTCACCCAAAAACTATGACGGTCGTTATGGACGAAAAATGACTTTGAAGACTGCTCTTGCAACTTCAAACAATGTCATTGCCGTCAAATTGATCCGTGCCGTTGGTGTTGACAAAACTGTTGAAGTCGCAAACCGACTGGGTGTTAAGTTCCCTTCACATGCTAACCCTAATGTTGCCAGTTACTCCTTGGCTCTCGGTTCTATCGGCATAACGGTCTTAGACCATACTGCTGCTTTGGCGTCAGTGGCTAATGGTGGCATGAAAGTTAACCCAACAGGCATCAACAGAGTTTACGATAACGAAGGCAACTTGATTTATGTCTCTAAACCTGAGCAGCAACAAGTTTTGATGCCAGAAATAGCAAGTCAACTTTTGACTATGCTCATCGCTACTGTAACAGAAGGGACAGGTAGACGAGCACAAATTCGTGGCTACCAAGTTGGCGGTAAGACAGGAACAAGCGAGAACATCAAGGATGTCTGGTTTGTAGGCTTCACGCCCACTATCGCTTGCGGCGTTTGGTTAGGGAGAGACGATAACAAGCCTTTGAGAACAGGTTCAGGTGGAACTTTGTGTGCACCAATTTTCAGGGAAATCGTGACTGCTACCATCAAGCGTTATCCGAGCGAAAGAACTTTCTCTTTGTTGGACAACAAAAGGTCTCACGATGGGAGCGAACAAGTTGAGAAAAAATTTGTTCGTGCAGTTATCTGTTCGGGGTCAGGACTGTTAGCGACCAAGTTTTGTCCATTGACACAAGTTGAATATCTTCCGTCCAATAAAGTGCCAAGACAAAGGTGTTCAATCCACCGTGAGAAGTTATTGCCAGTTTTGATCTGCACTGCTTCAGGAAAGTTGGCGACTCCTAACTGTCCAGTTCAAGCCGTCGTGACTAAAGCCCTTCAAAGAAGCCAAATCCCAAAAGAGGCGTGTGATTTGCACTCACCTTCGGTCTCAGATTTACCGCCTGAGGAAAGAACAAACGAGGAAACAGAAGAAACGAGAGATGAGCAACCATATTAGAACTTACCATCTGCAAAGCGTTGAACCGAAGGTTGACCCTGAGAGCCTTTTACTTGCGTTAAAATTGAAACCAAAAGAAATAGATTAGGGAATGGAGAAAGAAGGCGCACGAAGTTGAAGTTAGTTCAATCTGAGCATCAAAGGTAATGAAAGACTAAAGGGGGTAGGTTGAAAATGCGTCAATTGTTTCTTTTGGGGTTAGCCCTTTTGTGTTTGAGTCAAAAGAGTTTTGGACAAGAGTTTGAAGAGTATCGGCTTGTCCCCGGCGATGTGCTCAACATCGTCGTCCTCAACGACCCATCACTCTCGGGAGAGCAAACAGTTAGTCCAGATGGATTTATTCGCTTGCCTATTGTCGGTGCAATTAGGGCTGCTGGTCTAACTCTTGACGAGTTGACTGAAAGTTTGAAACAGGCTCTGTCAAAATTTATACGCACACCCAAAATTGCTGTCAACCTGAAACAATTCCCTGCCTCATTGAGGCGAGTTTATGTCCTCGGTGAGGTTAGAAGACCAGGAGTTTATCAAATACCCCCAGGAGTAACGCCTACAATTTTTGATGCTGTTGCCTTGGCTGGCGGCTTCACGGAAAATGCAGACTTAAAACAAGTGCGAGTCTTCAAAAAGAATGGTCAAAACTCAATTTTCAACCTTCGTGAATTACCAGTTGACGAAAATTTTATTAACCCTGGTGACTTGGTTTGGGTTCCTTCCTCCTTCGTCAAAGTCAGCGTTGTTGGAACCGTTGAAAAAGGCGGACTTTATGATGTCCCAGTTCACGGGACTTTGGTTGACGCTTTGGCTGCTGCTGGAGGTGTCAAAGAAGAAGGCGCAATAATACGAGTTTTCCGTGCTGGAATTGAGTTGCTAAGCGTTAATTGGTCTGAGTTGTCAAAAGGCTTTGTCCCAACTGTTAAGTTACAGGAGGGAGACACAATTTTGGTCTCCATTCCAACCATTTCAGGCATTGTCGTCACTGGAGCAGTGATGAGACCTAACACTTATGACCTCAAAGGAAATATAACCCTTTTGGGAGCATTGGCTTTGGCTGGTGCAAGTGTTGAACCAGGGAAACCACTCCAAGTGCGAGTGCTTAGGCAAGGACAGGAAGTTTTAAAAGTTTTCTGGCAAGAAAATTCAACACCAGTAAAGGAGTTCAGTCAAAGCCTTCAACCAGGCGATGTGGTGCTCGTTGAGCCAATGGTTCTGAGAGCGACGATAGTTGGTCCTGTCCGCAAACCAGGCTCTTACCTTTTGCCAGTTGGCTCAAAAATCGTTGACCTTTTGGCAAAAGGCGAAGAAATTCTGCCCAACGCTGACCTATCTGGAACTTACCTTTTGCGTAGAGGCGAAAATAAGCCTGTTGACCTTCTAAAGTTGCTTTGGGAAGGTGAAATCAGCGAAAACTTGGAATTGCAAGAAGGCGATGTTTTACTCATTCCAGCAACTCGCAAAGTTTGGGTCGCTGGAGCGGTCATTAGACCAGGAGCCATTGAATATCAACCGAGAATGACGGTAGTTGATGCAATAAGTGCTTCAGGTGGTCCAATAAGCCTTGACACCTCTGACTTGTCGGCAGTCCGAATAGTTAGCGGAAACGACATTAAGGTTATCAACTTGGAAGGAGCATTCAAGGGAGGAAGCGTGCCCAATTACCCCCTTAAGCCTGGCGATGTGGTTATAGTTCCTGAAAGAGCGAAAGCCTACATTTATGGTGCAGTCTTGAAGCCTGGTGCAATTAGACTTCAAGAAGGTGATACAGTGCTAACTGCTTTGAGCAATGCTGGTGGTCCGATGGCGGATGCAAGATTGGATGAAGCAAGGCTCATAAGATTCGTTAAAGGGCAAGCAATTGTGATGAAATTGGATTTGAGCAAAGCCCTTTCCCGAGGCGACTTATCGCAAGCACCAGTGATGCAACCTGGCGATGTGCTATACATCCCACCTCGCCGACGCCCTGAATGGGACATTTCCCGTGTGATCGGACTCACAACAGGTTTGGCAACAGCGATTTATTATCTTTCACGAAGCCGTTAATTCCAAAATAGGTCTTCATAATCGGTCTTTGAGGAGTGATTGACAGGTGGAGGGGATATTACTGAACGATCAAAGGTGGTATGCTATTTTCACCCATGTCAACTTTGAGGAGCGAGTAGTTAATTCGTTAGAAACTCAAGGCTTTGAAGTTTATTTGCCTCGCTTGAAATCTTGGGATAGAAGGCGAAAAACGCTCATATTGAAGCCAGCGTTTCCCCGCTATATCTTTGTTCGTTGTCAACTGACTAAAGATAAGTGGCTTAAGATAAAGAAAACAAGGGGCATCATTCAATTTGTAGGCATGGACAAACCACAACCCATTCCCTACCACGAAATTCAATCTGTGCGAATTGTGATTGAGGGAGCCAACAGTGATGTTGAAGGACAACCTTTCCTCAAAGTGGGCGACAAAGTCAAGGTGGTTTCAGGTCCTTTCAAAGATGCTGTGGGATATTTGATTGAAGTCAGGAAGCGATATAAACTGCTCGTCGGAATTGAAATTCTTGGAAGGGCAGTAGTTACAGAAATTGACGCAAGTTGTGTCCGTCCCTTAGAACCGTGGGAGCGTTAATCCCAAACTGCTAAAAGATAGTGCTTGATGCGCACAATTTCAATGATGTGACTTTGATCACATGTTGATTTTGGGCTGAAAATCTCGGTTTTTTTGAGATTTATGAGAAGCAAATTTCTTAAAAATGTAAGTGCTTTGCGTTAAGATGTTAGCAAAGAATTTAGCGAAGGATATGTCGGCGTTATAAGAGAGTTTAATCTTGTCGGTAATCGTTGCTCTTTTACCATAGTCAGTGGCAATAAGCAAATTCTTGGTCAAGGGGGAAATTAAGATGCAAGGTGGACGATATTTCAGTAAATTGAGATTGTTGATGGTAATGTTAGTTTCTATCATGATAAGTCTTTGCGCTTTCTCTCAACCCAGAGACATACTCTTTACCACTGACGATGGCTCTCTGGCTCAGATCAACTCCGATGGGACTGGTTTGACTTTGTTGAACCTGAATGGTTTTTCGCCTCGCTGGTCTCCTGATGGGACAAAATTTGCTTTCCTCGTTTCAGGTGAAGAAGACTTGAGAATCGCTGTTGCAGATGCTGATGGTAGCAATGTGCGAACTTTGAATGTTCAAGTCGGTTTGTCCATAGGTTTTCAATGGTCGCCTGATGGACGATACCTTGCTTTTTTGACCGATGAGTTCAGACTGGCAATTGTCTCCGTTGAAGATGGTTCAGTTACCGATTTGAGCGTTCAGGTTGGTTTTGAAACTGAAACAGGTTTACCCCTTCGTCTATTTACATGGACGCCCGATGGGACTCGCATCCTTTTCCCTGACCAATCATGCAACTTAACTTATGTTCGCATTTCTGACAGGTCAGTGACTCCTCTCAACATTCGTGGTGTTGACCCTGTTTTTCACCCTTCAGGAGCATTTTTCATCTTTGCTGTGCCCCGAGAAGATGACATATACGCCACGCCTGAATTGTTTGTAGCCAATGCTGATGGAACGAATGTCCGTTCTTTGAACTTGCGTGGTTC
>JANXCD010000067.1 GCA_025060305.1 Armatimonadota bacterium
GGGCTCTCGTTGGATGGGCTACGCTGCGCAGGAAAAATGAACTGCGAAACCCACAAAACTCGCTATCGCTGAAAAAATTCGTTACCTTTTGCTTGATTTCGCTTGCGCTCTTTGCCTTATCTGCAAGTTTTTTGGTTTGGACAATGGCTCGTGATTTGAAACAGTTTTGGTTTCCACCTTTGCCAACCGCCATTGCAATTTGGGCACTTGCGTGTTTTGCCAATTGGCTGCTTTGGTGGCGGTTGACAAACACTAAATTGGCATGGACGCCAAAATTAAAGTTGTGAGGTGTCGGCTCAGATGGAACTGAAAGAAAAGCCTAAGCGAATTTTGGACGGCAAAACATGGCTGCGTTACTCTATCAGTGTTTGGGACGACATTGAAAAAAGCCCCGAGGAAAAAGCGTTGCGCCATCCTGCCATGTATCCATCAACCCTCGTTGAGCGCTTGCTTGAATGCTATCTTTGGCATCAAGGCATCGTCCTTGACCCATTCCTCGGTTCAGGGTCTACACTTGTTGCAGTGCTGAAAAAGGGGCATAGCGGAATTGGATTTGAGATTGTGTCTGAATTTTGCCTTTTGGCTCTGGAACGGTTGAAAGCAATTCAATCGCCTGATTTGTTCTCTGATGGCTCTCAACCTATTATCCGACTCGTAAAAAAACGAGAACTGTTGACATTTGAAGACGGGCAGCAAAAACTCTTTATTGTGCAAGATGATGCCAGAAACCTTGAGCGCTACTTGCAACCCGAAACAGTTGATATCCTCATTACATCTCCCCCTTACTGGGTCATACATCGTCGTCCTCGCACTGCTGATTATAAAAAGCCGCGACCTTACTCAGACATGCCTAATGATTTGGGCAATATTGAACACTATGTGGACTTCCTTGAGGAACTGGGCAAAGTTTTCGCTCAGGCTTTTCACATATTGAAACCTCAGGCTTATTGCATCGTCAATGTCATGGACTTAAGACATGGCTCTTGGTTCATCCCTTACCATGTTGACATCATCAGCCTACTAACACGAACAGGCTTCGGTCTTGAAGACATCATTATCTGGAACAGAGCGCGTGAATACAACAATTTGCGACCACTTGGTTACCCGCACAAATTCATTGTCAATAAGGTGCACGAGTATTTGCTCGTATTTCGTAAGCCCCATAGGAGGCGATGAAGTGTGTTGGACTATCTTGACGAAGATGTTGCCTACTTGGTAGGCATGATTGTAGGTCGTGGCACGATTACCGAAAAAGAAGGGCGTTGGGTCATTGAAATTGAGTTTCCATTCGTTAATCCAGAACTTGAAGGTTACAACCAATTTTCAGGATTTGTAACGAGCATCCTCACCCGCACATTCCCTCGCCTTAAACTGCTTTTAGGAGAGGCGGTTGATGTTTCTGTTATGCCAGAAAGAAGGTTGCAGTTCATGATCAACTTACCAGCAAGCCATATTGCTGTCCGAAACTTCAAGCAAATTTTGGAAGGACGCCTTGATTATAGCCAATTTAGTGTTCCTTCTTTAATTCGGAACGCTCCCAATAACATTGTCCGTGAATTTGTGCGGGGATTTGCTGATGTGGCAGGAAACATTCGTCGTTCAAACCGAGACCAATTAGGTTTCCACCGAGTTTTCTTAGATGTGCTAAGCAGTAATTGGGAACTGCCAGTGCAAATTTGTAGCCTTCTCCAAAATAGACTGGAGGTGCCAGTTCATCATATCCTTTGGGGGCATCCAAACTTGCGTGACCCTAAGGCAAAGCAGCAATCACCAGCGTGGCGTGAGCATCAGATTCGCATTTACGCTCATGATTTTCTGAAAGTTGGTTTCTACATTGATCACAAGCAAGCCATACTTGAGGAGTTAGCGAAAGAGAATCAAAATCGTGAAGGGCAAAAACGAAGTAGTTTTTGCAAAGGTTTCAGAAAGTTTCAACGCAAAATGCCACATCCCGCTGAAAATGACAAAAAGTTGCCTGATTCCTTGCGAGGCAAACATTTTGATGCTTACTGGCAAATCTGCGCTAAGTGCGGATGTTCTTTGGCTAAGCAAGCATTGAAAGGACTAAAGCAGCAAAAGCGCTTAATTTGATTCAAGGGGTTGACGCTTAGTGAGAGAGAAGGATTTATATCTATCCGTTGCTAATTGGCTTAGAGATTTTTTGAAAGGTCGTTATCCAAAAGCCATCAATGTTTGGGCTGAGGATACCTCGCGCATCAATGTTGCCAAATTTTTGCGCTACCATAACCTGCTTGACTTAGTCCCTTGGGGTGCAATGCTTGAAATCTCAACAGATGTAACGGGAGCAGCATTGGTTAAAGCGAAGGAAAAACAGATAGTCAAATTGGCTATCGTTGAAGTCAAAATTGGTGCGATTAACTTGCGTGATTTTTCCCAAATCCTTGGATATGCTAAAGTCGTTATCCCAGACCATGCTTTCATCATTTCACCCAAAGGCTGGACGCCTTCACTTCATCGGCTTGTTCGTGATTTCAAGCGCGTGGACATCCTTGAGTATGCACCAGGCAAGTTAGTTGTTGTGGCTAAATGGGATCACCTCAGCAACTCAGTGCGTCCAGGCGATGTTCTTTTGCATGGTATATTTTAAGGCGAAAGTGAGGTGCGAAACATGAACGGTGAAATCGGTTTCATTGTTGTCGGTTTGGGAATGGGAAGGAACAGAGCAAGAATGGTAAAACGAACAGAAAAGGCGAAACTGGTCGGTGTCGTTGACATCAACGAAGAGCGAGCGAAGAAAGTCGCCGAA
Source organism: Armatimonadota bacterium (assembly GCA_025060305.1). Classification (GTDB taxonomy): domain Bacteria; phylum Armatimonadota; class Fervidibacteria; order Fervidibacterales; family Fervidibacteraceae; genus Fervidibacter. Next base: position 2,768 of record JANXCD010000067.1, read on the forward strand.
GAACTTGATTGCGAATGGCACACAGACTTTAAGACTTTCCTTGACCGAAACGATGTCCATGTCGTTTGGGTCATGACTCCATCAGGGCTTCACACTGAAATCGCCGTTCCATCCCTTGAAGCGGGCAAACATGTCATCGTCACCAAACCGATGGAGGTAACTTTGGAGCGAGCCGATGGGATGATTGAAGTAGCGGAGCGAAACAACAGGTTGTTGCTCGTTGACTTTGACATGCGCTACTTGAAAGGCGCTTGGCAAATTAACAAGGCAATTGCTGACGGTTTGTTTGGCAAACTCATTTTGCTTGAAGGTAGGCTCAAATGGTTTCGCTCGCAAGAGTATTACAGCCGAAGCGGTTGGCGTGGGACATGGCGTTACGATGGTGGTGGGTCATTGGCAAACCAAACAATCCACTTGATTGACCAACTCGTTTGGTATGGAGGCGAAGTTGAAAGCGTTGAGGCTGCTCGCATCGGCATTTTCGTCCACGAAATTGAGACCGAAGATTTGGGTGTTGCCATCTTCCGCTACCGAAACGGCGCTTTAGGAACAGTTTTGGGCACGACTACTTTCCCTAAAGACGCTTATGCGGTCATTGAAATTCACGGTGACAAAGGTGGGGCAATAATGGATGTTAACGGTCAAGTTCAATGGTTCTTCCATGACGAATCCATAACGCCACCAGATGTTGAGCCACCGTTTCCCAACTCCGCTGAAAACATGGTCGCTGCAATATGCGATGGCGCTTCGCTTGTTTGTGACGGTCGTGAAGGGCGCAAGTCCCTTGAACTGTTGACAGCAATTTACCGCTCAGCACAAATAGGGCAGCCAGTGAAGTTGCCAATTTAATGAGTGTGAAGTTCAAAAAACGAAGTGTTTTGATCGGTTCTGAGTTTAGCGTTACAAGTTCCTTGTTTGCGGGCGTGCAAGTGTTCATACTTTGCACCTTTTAACTCGCTAATCGTCTAATTGATTGACGAAAAAATCCAATTGCGTGGAGGGTTTTATGGATGCTCCATTTCTTTGGAAAGCCGAAACAAATCGCAATTGTAGAATGGGGCGAAGGAGAAATTAGGCTGAGTTTGCCATCAAGGACTGGACGAGTGACAGCCACTTTACTACTGACTGCCCCATCAGAAGAGCAAGGCTTTGAAGTTAGCAGAAGGTTGAAAGAATTGACAAACAGAGGCGCACTATCATCTCCCTTGTGTGTTGTTTTGCCCTCGCAAGTTTGCACCTTCAAGTTGATGAAGTTGCCTATAGAAAGCATTGAAGCCCGTGAACAAATTTGGCGCAACGAAGCAGCAAACCAACTTGGTTTGCCTTTGACAGAGATAGAGTTAGCCTTCCTTGAGCAACCTGATGGTGTTTTGGTGGCAGCAGTTCGTAAAAGTTTTTTGCACACCTATCTCGCACCTTTCGTGCAACTTGATCTGCCCATCCGTTGGGTTATCCCTTCAGTTGTTGGGCTTTGGATTTCAGTTCGCAAACCGCCATCAGGTAACTGGGGAATTTTGGAACTCAGAGGCAACAAAGAAAATCTGACTGGAGCAAGTATAGCACTCGGTCTTGGCAATAGGCTCAGGGTCGTTCACTCAATTTCACTTAATGGCAGCAATGGTGAGTGGATGGTTAGCGAATTGAGACGGACAATCGCACTTTACCAGCGAACCTATGGTGAAACTGTTGAGCAAATCTTTGTCATTGGCAACCGCCATTTCTTTGATAAATTCATGGGCGACAAAGTTTTGCCTACGATGGAAGAATTAACGCTTGAAGCCGAAGGGAACACTCCTTTTGAACGAGCACTAAGTGCTATCGCAGTAGCAGTTGCATCAGCGCCTTCAATCCTCAGTTTCCCACCTCCTGAGCGTGAACCTGCATTGATTTGGCGACGAATTGAAGAGAGGCTGGTGGGCGCTTTGGCAGTTTTGGCTTTTGCTGGTATCATTGCAGGGTTTGCAATTTCTTCGCAAGTGAAATTGACGAAGGAACAAATTAACGCTGAGCAAGAGGTCTTGAATAGGCAGAAGCGAGAATTGAACCGATTGACATCGGATAATTTCAGCCAAAAAATTCAAGGTTTTGAGCAGATTTGGCAAAGGCTAAAAGAGCCTCGCAATGACCCTTTGGAACTGCTTTATTGGCTTAGCAAGTCTTTGCCCACAAGCCTTTGGGTTACTGAAATGGTTTTCCTCAAGGACAGTCAAGTGATTTTAAGAGGGAATGCTGTATCTCATTCTGCTGTTACTGATGCTGTAAGGGTTTTGAGCGAACTGGAAATTGAAGGTGGTAAGCCTCTTTTCGCAGAAGTGATGACCAACTACGCCAACGCTAAAACATTAGCCGATAAAACCCTCGTTGAGTTTCAAATCACTGCTTGGTTGCGAGAGCGAACAACGACTTTGAGACAGAGGCAGGTGTTGAGACCGTGAAGGATGGACACCGAATTTTGCTCATAAGCCTTTTAGTAATTGCCCTAATTAGTTGGCTTTGGGCTGCTTCTGCCTTGTGGCAACACCGAAGTTTGAGGTCTCAACTTAATGACTTGAGAAACCAAAATTCCCAGACCCAAAAATTGTTAGAGCGAGCAAAAGAACAGCAAAAGAAATACTCTGAGTTAGTGAATGAGTTGGGCAAACCGTTATCGGATTTTGATTCTGGTCGCATGATGGCGAAATTTATGGAGCAAGTTGAAGGAGCACTCACCCAAAGCAAAATCAGAGCCGAATCAATTCAACCTTTGCCTTGGCAAATTGACCAAGATTTGAGGGCAATAAGGCTGGCAGTTCAAATTACTGCCTTCACAACTCAAGCAACCATTTCCGAAGGGCTACAAGGCTTGACAGAATTGCTAATGAGATTTAGGTCTGTGCGACCGCCTATTGCTCTTGAGCGTCTAAGCATTCAGGCGGTAAACGAACCACGACCAAGTTTGAGGCTTCAAGCCCAACTGGTTTGGTGGATTCCTGTTGAAGATGCCGTTTTGAAAAAATGGGCTACTCAAAACCGTCGCCTTACAATTCGGAGGTGAAAAAGGTGAACTTGACCTTAACTCAACGAGATAAAGTCATTTTGGGCGTTTTCACAATCGTGTTAATTGGAACGATGTGGGGTTATGTCCGATGGGTGACTGCACCTGCATCGCAAGGGAGAGCAATTCAGCAGGCGATAGCCAAAAATTTGCAAAGAACTGCGGAAGTTGCTGAAACGACTGCTGCTAAAGCATCACCCATTTCTGATGTTGCACCTTCACCTACAATTTCCGAGAGTGAAAGCCCAGCAAGTTTACCAAAAAGGGATTACCGATACATTGCTGAGCGAAACATCTTTCAACCGCCAAGCGACAGCCAAAGGAGCGGAAACGAGCGAAATCAACCTCAATCGCAAACTATCAGGCAAAAGAATCGTTCGCAACCTTCTTCTGGTGGTTTGTCAGCGCCTCCACCTTTGCCTCCTGCGCCACCGCCTCCGCCTCCAACTTCAGCACCAACAACTCAGATGGCATCACGACCTGCCAACTTGACAGCGACAGGGATAGCCAGAATTGGCGATGAAACTTATGTGCTCCTTGAAAACCCTCAAACACGAGACATCGCTTTCGTAAAAGTTGGCGAGTTCGCCTTTGGCTACCAAGTGTCCAACATTGGCGAAAGTTATGTTGAAGTCAAGCAAGGCGATGTCGCTTACCGAATTACACTCGGTGAAGGCAAACAGGAACGCAAAATTCTTGCTGCTGCTCAAACACCAAGTCCAAGACCGCAAGGTGTAGGTCCCTTCGGTGGTCCGTTTGCTAGTCCTTTCGGTGGCGCTCAAGGAGTATTTGGTCAAGGTCAAAGGGGTCAAAGAGGTGGTGAAGGTTCATCTAACTGGATGAGCAGGGCTATTGAGCAATGGAATCAGTTGCCTGATTTCGTTCGGGACAGGATTTTGCAGAGGGTAGGTGAGTTTTGGCAGCAATTGCCACCTGAACAACAACAGCAAATCCTGCAGCGATTCCAGCAAATGGGCATTAACTTTAATCCGCCTGGTAGGTGATAATCATGAAGTTTCAGCCAAAACTTTGTTTTGTTGCAATAACTTTGACAATCTGGTTTTCATGGACACCTTTAATGACATTGGCTATTTCCTCTAGCGATTTGACAGTCTCGCAAGAAGGTCAGCCACCAGAACAGCCTCCTACCCCGCCTGAGCAACCTCCCAAGCAACAGCCAGAACAGCAACCAGAGAAGCCTCAGCAGCCAGAACAACCCCAACAACCAGAACAACCCCAGCAACCCCAACAACCAGAACAACCTCAGCAACCTCAACAGCCTCTAACACAACCAACTCCTCAACAATTGACTCCGCTTGGTCCTGTGCGGAAGGAAGGTCGTGTTTTTCGTGAGCCTCGTGGTGTGATGGTTGAGTTGAATTTTGTCCGAGCAGAAATTTCCGCTGTCCTTGAGTTTTACAGTAAGGCGACTGGAAAAATTTTTGTCCCGCACCCTAACCTTGACGGAACTATTACTATTGTCGCTCCCTTCAGGTTGAATATTGACGAAGCGATGCAGGTTTTAGCGGCTGCATTGGAGGTTCGTGGTTTTACCTTGATGCCCGAAGGTGACCGAATTGTCAAAATCGTTCCAATTGCAGAAGCAAGACAAAGGGCTGTTGAAACTTTCTTTGGTGATGTCCGCAAACCTTTTATTCCGCCGAGCCAATTAGTCACTCAAGTTTTTGAGTTGCAATATTTGAATGCAAGGCAAATTCAAGGTGAGTTGCAGCCTTTGCTTTCCGCTCAAAATGCTCTGATAGCCAGCACGACTGTCGGTAATTTGCTTATCCTTATTGACACTCAAGCCAATGTTGAGCGCATTGCGCAACTTTTGAAAATTATGGACATTGATCTTTCAACGAAGGTTGATATTGCAGTTATCCCGCTTCAGTATGCTGACGCTCAACAAGTTGCTCAAACTCTCGGTCAACTTCTCAGTCCTTTCGGCGTCGTCATTGGTGCTCCGAGAGTTTTTGCACCTGCACCAGGTCAGCCAGGACCGCCCCCTCCCTTTGCGCCTACTGGTGCAGTCACAACGGCTTCAATTCAGATTGTCCCTTTCGCTCATAGCAATTCCTTGCTCATTTGGTCTCCGAAAGAGCGGATGGCATGGATAAGAGATTTTATCGTCAAACTTGACACCCCTTCCGTTGAAGCCCTTCAAGTTGAAATCTTTAGACTTCAATTCGCTGACGCATTGGACTTGGAGCGAATTTTGTCAGAGTTGTTTGAGCGAAGGCAAACTCCAGCGATGCAACCAGGTCAAATGCCTTTCCAACCGCCTCAACAGCCTGGTCAGCAACAACAAGCGGCTCAAAGGCGAACTGCTGTCCCAACTGAACCTGAAGCGATTATAACAGCCGACCCAAGAACTAACTCTATCGTTGTTGCTGCATCTCGTGAAAGGCTGGAAGTCATACGCAACCTTATCCAGCAACTTGATGTTGACGCTCGTCCAAACTTGCAATTTGAAATCATTCCGCTTCAAAGAGCCTATGCTCCTGACTTGGCTCAAATTTTGCAAACTCTGCTCTTTGAAGGAGCACCAGCAGCCCAGCGACAGGCAGGAACTCGGCTCGCTGCTTTCTTTCAGCCCGGAACGACAGTTTCGCAAGTATCGGCTGGGCTTGTCAGGAGCGGTGAAGTTAGAATTGCTGCCGACATGAGAGCAAATGTTTTAATTATCGCTGCTACAAAAGAAAACTTGGCTCTCATAAAACAACTGGTCGCTGAACTTGACAAAGACTATATGCCACCTGTGAAGGTTCGTGTCTTTGAGTTAAAATATGCCGACGCAACTCAAGTTGCCGATATGCTCAGCCGAATGGTTCAAACGACAGTGCCAAGACAGCAAGGGTTTGGTTTCTTCTTCGCTGGCATTCCCTTTGAGCAAAGGGTTTTAGGGCAACAGCAATGGATGGGATTGCAGCAGAATGCCGTTGTCGCTGACCCTCGCCGAAACGCTGTAATCATCACTACTACTGATGCTAACATGCCCATCTTTGAGCAACTGATAGCAGAGTTGGACAAACCTGCGGATTTAGGGCGACTGGTCAAGGCTTACCGAGTGCAAAATGTTGATGCACAGGCTTTGGCTGAAACCATCACAACAATTTTGCAACAGCAGCGTCGTCCCACTGGCCTTTTGTTCTTCGCCCTCGCAGGCGATACTCAAAGGCTTGGTCCATTGCAGAACCTTCAAGATGTCACTGTCACCGCTGACGAACGAACTAACACAATTGTCGTCACTGCTCCATCTGCAGCCTTTAGCGCTATTGAAACTCTCATTGAGCAACTTGACCAGCCACAACCCCAAGTCTTCATTGAAGTCGTCATCGCTGATGTGACTTTGACGAAAGATTTGCAACTTGGTGTTGAGTGGCATATTTTCCAAGAGAACATTTTTGGCGAATCAAACCAAGTTACAACCGATTTGATTACTGGCACTGAAGCAGCGAAACAAGCAGGTGCTCAGGGTTTGTTCTGGGGTTATGTCAGCGACACTTTTAGAGCAACCTTGCAGGCTTTGGCTCGTGACCAGAAAGTCAATGTCATAGCGACACCCCACATTTTGACTTTAGCAAATGTTCAGGCTCAAATCCAAGTTGGTCAGCAATATCCTGTCGTCACCAGTTTCTTCCCTGGCACTGTCGGAACGCCAC
>JANXCD010000068.1 GCA_025060305.1 Armatimonadota bacterium
ATGTGGCTTTGGGTGAATTTGAAGTTTACGAGGCAACTCATGGCATTGCCGTCCTTGACCAACTGATCGCTCGCTTGGAGCAACTGCTTGCCGACCTGAAAAGATACCGAGATTTGCTCGCCGAGCAAGGTTTGAGAGCGGTGACCGAAGGCTCAGAGCAAAAACAAATTGAAGAAAACGAAAAAGTGAGTGCAGACAAATCAGGAGAGAAGAAACAAGATTGAAGACGCTATTCAGCCAAGTCCAAATACAATGACGAAAAGTGTTTGGGGCAAAGGTGTCTTTAGGGTCAAGGCTCTGCAGAGCCGAAAAAAGCAAATGGCTTACTAACGGCATATTACTAACACGCTTAATGCGCTTCGGCTTGGAGAGCGAATGTGTTTATTTTTTCATTACCTTCAAACTTTTGACCCTTTCCTTTTATGCAAAATGTGATTAAACTAAAAGTTTGGCTCACGGGAAAAGAGTGTTGAAAGTGGGTGGTCGTCACACCCACTTTTTCTTTTGAGCCTGTTTGAAATACTTTTGCCATAGAAGGTGATGGATATGAGTTCAGAACTTGTTGCTCTTGTCCAACAAATTGCTAAGGAAAAGGATTTGCCTTTGGAAGAAGTATTGAAAGCAGTGTGCGATGGTGTTAGTCACGCTTATGAGAAGCAGTTCATGCGTGATTTTGGGCGTTATCAAAGGAAAAAGTTTCGCCCAAAAGTTGTAGCAGTTCTGGACTTAGAAAATAAAGTCTTGAGATTGAATTTGGAGAAGACTGTGGTTGAGAAGGTAATGAACCCTCACCTTGAAATTAGCCTTGAAGAGGCTCGCAAAATTGACCCACAGTCACAAATAGGGATGCGCATCCAAGTCAATTTGCCACTAAGCGATTTTTCACGCTCCGCAATGCAATTGGCACGACAAAAAATGCAAGAACGCATCAGGGAAATAGAGCAGAAGCGCATTTACGAACTCTATAAAGGACTCGCTAACAGCGTGGTAATTGGACAAGTGGCTCGCTGGGATTCCTTTGGCAACATTTACCTTAACTTTGACCGTGCTGAGGCTTTGCTTCCACGCAAAGAGCAAGTTCTGACAGAAAGTTTCCAAAGAGGCGAAAGGATTCGTGTTTACATTTACGAAATCCGCAAACCCACTGGTGGCACTGAACCCATCATCCTTGCTTCACGAACCCACAAGGAGTTACTGCGCAAACTTTTAGAATCAGAAGTTCCAGAAATTCGTGAGGGCAAAGTTGAAATAAAAGGTCTTGTCCGAGACCCAGGTTACCGCTCCAAAGTGGCAGTTACTTCAAAAGACCCAGAAATTGACCCCATTGGCGCTTGCGTTGGTCAACAAAGCAAACGCATAAATAGCATCATGCAGGAATTGAGAGGTGAAAGGATTGACATCATCGCTTGGAAGTCAGATGAAGCAGAGTTTATCGCTAACTCCCTCAGCCCAGCAAAAGTTGAAGCAGTTATAATGAAATTTGGAGAACGAACAGCAATTGTTGTAGTCAACGAAGACCAGTTATCATTGGCTATCGGAAAACAAGGCAGAAATGTTACCTTAGCAGCAAAACTGACTGGTTGGAGAATAGACATAAGGACTATCAACCAATTAGGGCAAGAAGTTGAAATAGAACAAGAAGTTGAAACTGAACAAAGCGAAAAATCCACCGTCTTTGAAACCTTAAGAACAAATTCCTTCACTTCGGAGGATGTCGGAATCGGAACTGAGGAAGGAATAAGTGTCTTTGGGACAGAGAAGGAGATTAACGAAAGCAATGTTGAATTGGAAGAAGCGAAAGGGAAATAATTACGAACGAATGTGCTTGGGTTGTCGGCAATTTAGGAACAAAAACTATTTGGTGAGAATTGCAAACCTGAAGGATGGGCGTATCATCATTGATGACGCAAAGAAATTGGGAGGACGAGGAGCATATGTTTGTCCGATTTTTGATTGTGCAATTGCTATGGTTAAAAAAAGAAGTTTGTTTCACAGTCTTAAGCGTAACCTGAAATTGAGCGACATAAAGGAACTTTTGAGCGAACTTAAAAATCACATGCTTTGGATTTCTGGCGATTTGAAAAGGCTTTGGTGATAAGCAAAAAGCGAGGTGATGACATTTGGCAAAAGTGAGAATCTATCAATTGGCAAAAGAATTGGGAATATCAAACAGCGAACTAGTAGATTTGTTAAGAGAACTTGGTGAAGAGGTCAGAAGTCATTCTAGCACCATTGATGAAACGACTGCTGAGGCAGTAAAGGAGTTGGTTCAAGAGCGAAAGGAAAGGAAAGGATTTGCTCAAGTTGTTTCTCTCCCGCCACATTCAATAACGCCCTTTGAACTTGCCCAGAGATTGAAAGTTGATTTGGGAATAGTCGTGAGCCAACTGATGAAGCAAGGCATAATTGTTAACCCTGCACAACCTCTTGACCTTGAGGTTATCGTGAAGGTAGTCAAAGATTTGGGTTACGAGTTTCGGTTTGAAAGAGATGGTGAAAAACAAAAAGAAATTGCCGAGAAAGTTCATGAAACTACCTCTGAAGCAATTGCTACTGTTGAAGTTGAAACAGAACAAACATCAAAACCTGTCAAGGAATTTAGTGAAGAGGAGACTAAAACGGCAGTAAGTTCTGTTGGCGTAAAGGAAAGTTCGGTAGCAACAATCCCTACAAAAAGTCTCAAAACTCGTCCACCTGTCATAACAGTGATGGGTCATGTTGACCATGGCAAAACGACTTTGCTTGATGCTATCCGCAAGACTAATATCGCTGAGCGAGAATATGGTCAAATCACTCAACATATTGGCGCTTATGAAGTTGAATGGAATGGACGAAAAATTGTTTTCATTGACACACCAGGTCATGAAGCCTTTAACGCTCTGAGAGCAAGAGGGGCAATGGTGACCGACATTGTTGTTTTGGTTGTCGCTGCTGATGATGGAGTTATGCCTCAAACGATAGAAGCCATTAACCATGCTCGTGCAGCCGAAGTTCCCATCATCGTCGCTATCAACAAAATTGACCGACCAGACGCAAATTCTGACCGAGTTAAGGCTCAACTCTCCGAACATGGACTTGTTCCTGAAGAGTGGGGCGGTGAAACTATATGCGTTCCAATTTCCGCTCTCAAAGGTGAAGGCATTGAAGACTTGTTGGAAATGATTTTGTTGGTTGCAGATTTGATGGGATTAGAAGCAGATCCAGAAGCCAATCCTTGGGGCTACATTTTGGAATCAAAGATAGACCCCAAAAGAGGACCAACAGCAACGGTTATTGTCAAGCAAGGGACATTGCGCAAGGGAGATTGGGTTGTTGCAGGAACAACTTACGGACGCATTAGGTTAATGACTGATTGGAGGGGAAACGAAGTCAAAGAAGCACCTCCGTCAAAACCTGTAGCAATTTGGGGACTTGAAGAATTGCCAGAAGCAGGAGATAAACTTGAAGTCGTTAAAGATGGACATATCGCAAAAGAGATCGCCGAACAAAGAGCCGAATTGAAAAGACAAAAACAAATCCAACCACCACGCCGCATCACCCTTGAGAACTTCTTCGCTCAAATGCAAGCAGGTAAAGTCAAAGAACTTAACCTCATCATCAAGGCAGATGTTCAAGGCTCTATTGACGCAATCACATATTCCTTGAGCCGACTTGAGCATCCTGAAGTGAAAATCAACATCATTCACAAGGATGTCGGAGAAATCTCCGAAAACGATGTTATGCTTGCAGCCACTTCAAATGCTATCATATTGGGCTTCAATGTCAAAATTGACCCTTCAGGAAGGCGTGCTTTGCAACATGAGCAAGTTGATGTTAGGCTCTACCGAATCATTTACGAACTGATTGACGATGTTAAAAACGCAATAGTGGGGCTCCTTGAACCGATAAGACGAGAGGAAATTTTGGGATTGGCAGAAGTGAAAGCGACCTTCAAATCTCGTGTCGGAATCGTTGCTGGTTGCTTCGTTCGTTCTGGACGATTGGTTCTTAATGCCTTATGCAGAGTTATTAGAAACGGTCAAGTCATCGCTAAAACGAAAATCATTTCGCTTCGTCACTACACTGAAGACCGAAATGAGATTCTTGAAGGCATGGAATGTGGAGTAGGACTTGAAGACTTTTCAGGTTTTGAGATCGGAGATATCATTGAAGCATATCAGATTGTGGAAGTCAAAAGGAGCATTGACGAAATTCGTGAAAAAGCCCCTGAAATGGTTGCAGTGCGATAGCAAATTATGACAGTTGAGTTTTCAATTCTGCCTTTGGCGGGCACGCCATCTTCTGTAAGCCTCTACTGCTTTCAAATGTTCTTCATAGGTGCTGCTGAAATTATGATAACCGTCACCACGAGCCACATAGTAAAGGTAAGGCACATCAGCAGGTCGCAAAGCAGCAAGCAAAGATTGCAAACTCGGACTGCAAATTGGTCCTGGTGGCAAACCTTCATAGCGATAGGTGTTGTAAGGTGAGTCAATTTGCAAATCTTTGTAAAGAACACGACTTTTCCTTTGCCCAAGTGCGTAAAGCGCAGTTGCGTCAATTTGAAGTTTCATTTTTCTTTTCAGACGGTTAAGAATTACGCCTGCAACGATGGGTCGCTCCTCATCCATCTTGACTTCCCATTGCACCATTGAGGCAACAGTTACTAACTCTCTCACAGAAAAAGAACTTCGCTCTATTTCGTTGCGATAAGGCTTCCAAAATTTTTCAACAAAAGCATTGACCATCAATTGTATGATGTAAGCCTCTTTATCTGACTTCAAAGGTGGGAGATGATAAGTGGCAGGGAAGAGCAAACCTTCCAAATCTCCTTTCCATTCAAAGGGCAATTTAATTTTGTCTTTTGGGTCTTTAACAATTTCCATAAATCTTTCAGCGTTGCCCAAACCCAACTTTTCAACTCGCTCAGCGATTTCCTTAGCCATCATGCCCTCCCAAACTGTTAAGCGTATGAGTTCTGGTGATTCTTCGGAGAGCAACTTTGACAAATTCCAAAGCGATATTGGCGTTTTGATTCGGTAAATTCCTGCCTTCAATCTTTGCGGTATTTTTCGCCAATTTGCCAAACGCTCAAACCAAAATCGGCTGCGAATTAAGCCTAAAGACTCAAATTTGTCCACCACCTGTTGAAAGTCATCGCCCAAGTAGATAGTGAAAGTGAGCGTTCCTTTTGTCCCAATCGGAGCAAAAAGAGTCCAACTAATCCACAAACCCAACACCAACACCACGAAAAAGAAAAATCCCAACATTGCAAATTTGCGATTACTCATCTACATCTCCCCAATTCGTTGAAAATCTTTTGCCTTTCAAAGGCTTAAGGTGAAATCCAGTCCCAATTGTTAGAAGTTAAACATTTGAGCACAGGGGTATATTAAATCCGCCGAATTTGTTGAATTTTTTGCAGTTTTTTGGGCGAACTTCGTCTGCACCTACAAAATAATGCCAATTACATAAGCCCTATTCAAATAGGTTTCGCTTGCCCTCGCAATTTTTTCTCAAGTTCGCTTGAAACCAAGAGCCATTAATGAGCGTGTTCTTCCATTCCGCCTATAGTAGGCAAATCAATTGCTGGTAAGTTCACAACTATACCTGTAAGTCGCCACAAGCGGACTTTGCCATCTTCCATTGCAGTAACCAAAACTTTTCCGTCTGGAGTGAAAGCGACGCCTTTTACATCACCCCAAATATCAGAGCCTGCTTGCCTTACGACATTGATGCGGATAGTCCTCAGTCTTTTAGCAACACGGTCTTTGTCTGTTTGAGTTATATCGTAAAGCCAACAAGCGTTATCGCCTGCGCCAGCAGCGACAATCCTGCCATTGGGGTTAAAGGCTATGTCCCAAACACTACCTTCTATTCCAGCACCCCAAGCGACCATATTCCCTTTGCGCCAATCAATCACCCTGACACCTTTGTTTGTGTGCGCTCCTATCGCTAAGAGTTTTCCGTCGGGAGAAAATTCTATATCGTAAGGGTCAAATGCGTTTATAGAAGAATGTTTGTATTTTGGCTCTCCAGTCTCTACATCCCAAACCAAAACTGAACCATCAGTGCTGCCAGATGCAAGCAAATTTATTTCTTTGGGATGAAAGGCGAGAGCGGTAACTGTATCGGAGTGACCCCAAAGAGTTTTCATCAACTCGCCTGTTGATAGTTTCCAGATTTTGATAGTCGTGTCACGACTGCCTGTCGCTAAAAGTTTTCCATCGGCAGAGATGTCTATTGCTTGAATCCAACCGTTGTGCCAATCAGGTATGCTATCGCTGTCCCACTGACGGACCAACTTGCCTGTTTCAACTTCCCACATCTTAGCACTTAAGTCCGCTGACGCTGAAAGGAGATATTCGCCGTCGGGTGTAAATTTGATGCGTGTGATTTTCCTTGTATGACCTGATAGGGTTCGGAGAAATCTTTTTTTCTCCCAATCCCACAAGTTGATTTTGAAGTCATTTGCTGCAGTAGCAAGTATTTTGCCGTCAGGTGAAAGTGCAATTGCTGTGATAGGTGCATTGTGAGCCTGTATAGTTGCCATCGGGATGATGACCAAATCACCAATTGCACCTCGGTAAGGTTGAACGAAATCCCAAAGCAAGATTGCGCTTACTATGACTGCAAGGGATAAGATGACTATCTTTTCTCTCTCTGTCACCATGCTTTCATCCCTCCTTGAGAAATTTGCCATATCAAGTTTAGCACTCTCTGTTCTAAGTTTCCAAAGCCCATTCGTTCGCACTTGCCTTGTAGAGTTGAGGTCAGGCAAGTAAAGTACGGTTCAGGGGTTCTCAGTAGGGTTTCAAATTATCTCAAGTTCTCCTTGAAATCACGGTCGGTCATGAAAAGGTTAGGGAAGAGAACGACGAAGATGATAAAAGGAAGTGGCCCCGGCGGGATTTGAACCCGCGACCTCCGGCTTGAGAGGCCGGCGTCCTGAACCTGGCTAGACGACGAGGCCACAATTCTTTTAAGGCTCAAAAAGGGCATTGAAAAGATTAACACTCATGTCAAGAAAAGGCAAGTCAATGCCTATTTTGCAGGGCTAACTAAAAACAATTTGAATAGCAAAGAACTTTTGCGCTCTTTGCTCAAATTCCATTGTAGGCGACTTAGAATTTTGAGTAGGGCAAGCCTATCGCCTGCCAAACTTTTCAGTCTGGAATTAGACGAACACTACGAGGCACTAAAAGACTTTAGAGCATTGGGCAACTAAAGTTTGAACTTTAAGGCAAGAATGCTGCTTGCAGATTGATAACTGAAGGAGAGTGAAGATCACAAAGATGAAGTTTCTGGAAGCCACTTCCTTTGAGAAAGCGCAAATCGTCATTATAGGTGCGCCTTTTGAAGAGGCTTCAAGTTACCGAAAGGGGAGCGCAATTGCACCAGCGGCAATTCGTCGTGCCTCTCAAAGCATTGAAAGTTACAGTGCCATCTTTCATTCGGACTTGAAAGATGTGGCTTTGGGCGATGCCGGAGATTTGACTTTAAGCCCGCAAGTTGAAGAAGCGCTATCGCAAATTGCAGACGCATTTGAAAAGCATTTGAGAGCGGGAAGGAAAATCGTTTTGCTTGGAGGAGACCATAGCGTTTCCATTGGCGCTGTCTTGGGGGCGAAACGAGTTTTTCCGCAGTTGCAGGTTGCCGTTTTGGACGCTCATTCCGACTGGCGAGAGGTTTACAACGGAAATCGCTATTCGCACGCCTGCACTATCAGGAGAATTTTTGAAATAGTTGAAGGTAGGGTTTGGGTTGCAGGAGTTCGCTCTTTTGTGGGCAACGAAGATTGGAGCAGATATGTCAGCATTGAAGACATGCCACAAAAACTTGACCCTTCTCGTCCCACCTACTTGAGCATTGACATTGATGCCCTTGACCCAAGTTTGTGTCCAGGCGTAGGCAACCCTGAGCCTGGCGGTCTGAGATACGAGCAAGTTATCGCTCTTTTCAAAGCCTTGCAAAAGTTTGAAATCATTGGGATAGACATCGTTGAAGTTCATCCTCCCTATGACCCTTCTGAAATCACTGCAGTAACGGCTGCGAAGTTGGTGCAAGAGGGCATACTGGCTTTTGCCTCTTCTACAATTTAGCGAGCAAGTGGCTTGTGGCGAGTTCCAAAATTTGATTGGCAACTTGCTCAATGTTTTTGTCTGTTGTATCAATCCAATGGACATAAGTTCGCTTCTTGAACCAATACCACTGTCTTTTTGCGAAGGCTTTTGCGTGGCGCAAATACTCTTGTTGCCCCTTTTCAAGTGACCAATTGCCCAAAACGACTTGAGCGAACTCTCGGTAACCTAAAGACCTGAGCGATTTCAGTTGTGGCGAGTAACCCATGTCTAACAACCTTTGAATTTCTTCAAGCCAACCCAACTTAAGTAGTTTGTGCATTCTCGTTTCAATTCTTCTGAAAAGTTCGCTCCTTTCGCAAATCAATCCGACCACGAGCGCATTTTGGTGGATGAGTTTCGGGGCATCAAAGGCATCGTGCCAAAAAGAAGAAATGGGCTTGCCAGTTTGCTCGTAAACTTCCAGTGCCCTAACTAACCTGACGACATCGTGGGGATGAATTTTTTGGGCTGCAACTAAGTCAACTTCTTGCAACCTTCGGTGTAAAACCTCTGAACCTTCACGCTCAACTAATTCAAAAAGTTTTCGCCTAATTCCTTCATTCGGGGGAGCAATGGGCAAATCAAAACCTTCAAGGAGTGCTGAAAGGTAAAGAGAAGTCCCGCCAACAACCATGGCAATTTTGACCTTATGCCAAATTTCCGCAATTGCCCTTTTAGCATCAGACACATACATCGCTACATTGTATGGCTCATCAGGATAAACGACATCAAGCAAATGGTGGGGAACTTTCGCTCGTTCTTCTAAGGTCGGTTTAGCCGAACCGATGTCCATGTAGCGATAAACGGCAACACTGTCACAAGAAACGATTTCAGCCTTCAGTGCCTCTGCAACCAAAAGCGAAACATCTGTTTTGCCAACGGCTGTCGGACCGAGAATGACAAGCAAAGGTTGATAAGTCATCACCTATCACCTTTTGCTAACACTGAAGCCTAAAATCTCAGACACTTTTCGCTTTGATTTTAGGCATAACATGGAAATTGTGCATCGGATGTGAGAGCGGATGAAATTTGACCAATTTGTTGGATTTCTGCTATGGCTTTTTCAGACAGAATGTCTTCTGCTCTCGTGAACGAAGCCAAACTCTTAAGTCCCAAATCTAATTGAAATTTTTCAGGCAACTTTAGCCTTCATCGGCTCTGCAAGTAATTGCTTTCAGCGCAAATTTCACGATTGACAATTTTACCATCCCGAATGTGCAACCTCCAAAGCCTAACATTAGACGGCGAAAGCATTTCTCGCTTGAGTTGAAATTTGATGCGGTTCAGTTTCTTTGCCTGACTGGTTTTGGTCAGCCCTATGACTTGGCAAGTGATTTGCTCGTTTTCTACTTTGCATTTG
>JANXCD010000069.1 GCA_025060305.1 Armatimonadota bacterium
CGAAAACTTCTTCCCTTGAAGATTGCATCGCTGTCACCAGATTTTGGATTGAGCACTATTTCCGACTTCCCGAATACTTCACAGTTGATAGCAAACCATTGGTCATCATTTTCAGCCCAAGTAGGCTCACAGAAGATTTGGGCAGCGAGGGGGTTCAGAAAGCCTTTGAAGCGATGAGACGAGAGTGCGTAAATCACGGTTTGAAAGGACTTTACATCATCGCTTGTGTTTGGAGTGCTGGAGATGCTCAGCGTGCGGCGTCGGAAGGCTACGATGCAATTACCGCTTACAATTGGCCGACTTTGGGCATGAGGGCTGGTGAAAAATGGTCACCTTTTGATTTGCTCATTGAAGCCTACAAGCGCAATTGGGAAAACATTGCCGAACAAAGTCCAATACCGCTAATCGTGCCAATCAGTGGTGGTTGGGACAGCAGACCTTGGCATGGCGAAAACGCTGTGGTTCGCTTCGGTCGCAACCCTGAAAATTTCAAGCAACATTTGAAAGATGCAAAGGCTTTCCTTGACAAATTCGTGCCCAAAGGTAAAGCATTGCCAATTGCGCTCATTGAAGCGTGGAACGAATGGGGCGAAGGAAGTTATATTGAACCACACGCTGAATTTGGTTTCGGTTACTTGGATGCTGTCCGTGAAGTTTTCACTGATGCACCAAAAGTCCATGTTGACCCTGTGCCTGTTGATGTCGGTTTGGCTCTGAAAGAAATTGAACGCCTGCCACTTGACAAAAGCCATTGGGAATTTGAGCGTGACTTTGAAGGTTGGGATAGTTGGATGGGACTTGCCGATGTGAAAGTTGAAAAAGGTCGCCTTGCGGCTCGCACAGTTGACAATGACCCAGCCTTTTTCGGTCCACCAGTTCAACTGAAGGCAAGCAATTATCGCTTCGTTGCTGTGCGGATGCGATTGACGAAGTTAGATGAAGGCAAAGTCCTGCAAGATGTTGGGCAAGTTTTTTGGCAAACATTGACTTTGCCAGAAAGCGAAGCGACAAGCCTTCAGTTCAAAGTCCAAATTGACGGTCAATGGCACGAATATTTTTTGCCCGTCCATGAAAACCTGCGATGGCGTGGCACAATAACGAGGCTTCGCCTTGACCCATGCACTCAGTCCAATGTGCTCGTTGAAGTTGAAAGCATAAGGCTAATTCCGTGATATTTGGTTCAATTTGGGTTAGTTTTATTCCGAAATTTGTCAAAACTGCCGTCTTCTGTCTTCCAAAGAAGACGAGCCTGAAAGCACGAAGCAATTTTTATGAAACCAAAAAGTAGTTCAATCCAACCTGATAAAGTCAAATTCCACAATGATGCCCACTCCGCTACCTGGGTCGAGGCGAATTTGCGTTATTACACCTTTCCATTCAGGTGACTGGCTAAGGTCAACCCTCAATTCGTGCCATTGTCCATCGGTCGGTAACGGAAACCTGACGCTTTTGCTCTCGCTCCATTTGGGGTCATCCTCACGAATCCAAAAGACTTGTCCAATCGGATGAGCACCTTCTGGAAATTGAAGCCTTAGCCTTAGAACCAGTGACTTTAATTTCGTTGCATCAAGTCGGACTGGAGGACCGTGCATGTATGGGTCGCCACCAGTTGATTGAGTTCGCAAAATTCCATTTTTGACTTCAAAGGGAGCAAGGTCATGAACAGGCGCCCAGTCGTCTGGGTCACCATCAAAGTTGAATTCCCATTTCGGTTGATCCCAAACGATACCGAGCGATTCGTAAACCGCTGGATAAATGCCCCTTAGCATCACATTCAATTCCTGATTTTCGTGCTGGAGTTGAAGCAAGACAATTTTGCGGCGTGAGTCATAACGGAAGTAACTGGATGCAGAAGATTGAGGGTTGAGTGCTGAAGACTGGGAAGCAGCATTGAAAATCAAATTCCCATTCACAAAAACCTGATTTGGCATAGTGACGCAAGCCACAATAGTTTGCGATTGGGCAACGCCTTCCGGCACTCGCAAAACAATCGTCAAATCTCCGTCTTTCCAATCTGCACGCTCAACAATGACACTACTTGTGATGCGAATCATCGGCTTAGTCTTAACGGTAACTGTATCGTAGCCCCAAGCATCATCATTTGAGTCCCTTAGAAGCCACAAATTGCGAACAATTCCATGAGGTCCGATTATGCCTTTATCAGTTGGCTCGTAACGGTAAGTCAACCAAACAGCGTCAGGATAGTTACCATCAGGATGGTTGACAGAAGCCTGATGTTGAATTCCACAAACAGTTATGCCTTCAGCAATTTGACGCCAGAATTCAGAAGACAGGGCATTGGGGACTGAAGTTTGGCTAAGAGCGATTGAGAGTTTTAACAGAGCATAGGCGTAATCAATCCCACACCATTGGACAGGGGTTCCAATCCAACATTGTCCTGAAAAGAAAGTTGCACCAAAAACAGGTGTAGAAGCATAACGCATCATCGTTGGTCGGTCAGGTGGATTCCAAAAGTAGATGAAAGGCAAACCTGTTTTCGCCCAGTAAACTGCTCGCTCAAGCCAATATTTGTCATTTGTCAATCGCCATGCTTCAAGGTAAGCGTGAATTGCGTTTGCCGAAGCAAGGACATCAGGACAATGGAGCGGAATTTCCCATGTTTGAGCGCCTTCAGGTCGGATGAAGTTTTTGTCAATGAAGCGGATTGACTTCATGCCAAGTTCTGCCGCTTTTGTTGAGCCGGTCATTCGGGCATATCGCAACAGAGCAACCGCTCGTCGCAACAAGAAAGTGCAAGTTCCGACGGTCGTGTCACCTTCCTTGCCGTAGTCATCAAGGGGTCGGTGAGGCGCAAATTTTTGGAGCATTTCAAGCGTCCAACCCCTGTCAATACTGAAGCCCCAAGAACCATCTTCCCGCTGCGTTTTTTCGTCTTCTGTCGTTTGCCTTTCCAAAGTCAGTAAACCAGCAAACAATCTGCCATATCTGTCGGAACGAAGCCCGAGTTTGCTTCGTTTGAAAGTTTCTTCATCAGAATAAGGTCGCTCTGGAATTGGCGGAATAGGAAACTTGGCTAAATAGATGTCGTAAGCGTCAAGTACTTCACCCTTTCCACCAATAAGCCATGCAGTCAACTGTAAAGTGTTTTGGGGTGTGAGCACTAAGGGGTTTTGAGACCAAACTGAATTTTCCCTAACCCATTTAGGAACATTCGGAACCATCAAACCAAGCAAATGATTGTCTTGGTTAGCAATGACATTAGGCACGGCAAAAATCGGCTGCGGACACAACCCTGTTTCTGCTCCTTGACCTTTGTCTTCAATCCATTGTTGCAAAGCATCCCACATTAATCCAACAAAAGTGCCCTCATGCGAAAGGACCATCAAAGGTTGAGTAAGTTTGTATGGGTGCGGGACAATGTGCAAATGGTTTGGTGGGTCGCTGTAGCGAGCGTCATTGACAGTTTCATCTGCCAAAAGCCAATAAATGCCTGGCAAAAGAGCCATTGACTTTTTCGTGCCGAATAGATGGTCGCCGACGAAAAGCAAAGGTGATTGCACGCCCAAAATTTGTCTCGTTTGAGTCACTTTCAGTTGCCAATTGACCTTGATAATTTCGCCATCTGGTTCAAACCTGATTTCGCCTTTCCAAACTCCGCCGTCAATTTCGTCCTGCCACTGGAAAGGAAAGGCGAGACCACCTTTGGGTAACTTTTCTGGCTTCAAAGCAAATACAGGTCTTGTGACAGTTTGCTTTCTGACATCAAGATAAGAGACAATCAAAAGTTGAGGCGAAAGAGCCATTCTGCGCCAAGATTTGCCATCGTTAACTTCAACGGCAAAAACACCGTAGCCAAAGGGGCTTGGCGGGAACAAAAGGCGCAGGTTTTTAGTTGCAACAATTTGCACCCCCTTAGCACGCTCGTTTATCGGAGCGACAACGATGCCTTTAGATGACATGCTGATAGGCGTTCGTCCAACTTGGATTTGAACTGATGCTGAGCATTCACCAACTTTTTTGCCCCTTAAAGCCCAAGATAAAGTTTTCTTGCCTGGCGGGATGATTTTCAAATGCGCTTTGGCTTCACCCTTCAACAGCGATATGCCTGTCAAAGACAATTGAACGAAGATGTCTTCTATCACTGCATCCCCTTCGTTTTCCAAAACCAGCCTAAGTTGCGTTGGAACTCCAGTGAACAAAACAGAGTTAGCAAACCCAAAAGAATTGAGTTTTAACTGAGCCGAGAAAGTGCGTTCCATAGTTTCCATAGTTTGAGGCATTGACTCCCAACGGATGAGAGCCTTTGTGCCTATCCGCCTTAAACCTTTAATGAACCACTTCAAACTTGCGCTTTCTTGCGGTGCAATACTTGACGGAATTTCCGATACCTCAACTTCAAAATTTTTTGGAAGAACCAAATCAACCTTTACTGGTGCAGGTTCATCACCTGTATTTTGAAAGTTTGCAATTAAGTAGCCTTGCTCGCCTGGTTTTGCACCTTCAATGAAACGAAAACTGCTAATTGCCAAATGCCAACCTGCTTTTTCAACGAAACGAAAATCATCAAAAATAACAGCAGCAGGTGCAGGCTGACCACCTTCATTAATCCTCAAACCAATCTGCACAGAACGAACCTCTGGCTTGTCCGAAAAGTCAAAAGCCAAAACTCCTGTGTGCCACTTGTTGTCGCCAGCAAATTTGGCTGGAATAATGTAAGCCGCCCTCGTAGCGCCTCCTTCCAAATTGTCTGCCTTCATGGGAATAGCGTAAACACGAACATTGTCCGTCGTAGCCTTGAGGAGTTTGTATTTGAAGACCAATGCACCTTTTTTGTAGGGCAAAAGCGCACCAATGTCAGGGACAAATTCACCTAACCTGCCAGCACGATACAAGCGATTAATGCCAACAGTCGCTGTTGAGCGTGATTCTATGTAAACGGCAAATTTTCCTTCGGCTGAATCGGTGGTGACTCGGACAATTGCGTCTTCAGGTTTGTTGCTGAACCAGCCCCATTTGGCTGGGAATCCTTTCTCGTCCAATTCTTCAAAACCACCATTGTCAATTTGAGCCACCACAAGTTGGCAAAGCGCTAACAGAAAGCAAACTATCCACCATTTCTGCACCTTCGGTCACCTCGCCCTTAAAATTGTGAACCTTCCATTATTTGAAAAAATTTGCGCTTCTGTGCAATCAAAGAACTTGCCACACAAAGATATGCTGAAAGTTCACACTTAGAAATTTATTGCAACTTTGAAGTAAAACTCACGGCATAACGATATGGGCAAATGAACCTACACGAAATTTAAGGGCAGATTTTATCAAACTCCTACAATCAGTTTTCGCCGAGCGAATTTAGCACTCATTTGTCTTTCATCAACCGCTGGCTAAAGCCAGTGGCATGGCTAACTGATCACCAATTGCAGTTTATTTAAGGGCTTACGATCCTATTTCGCATCACGCCGATTTTTTCAATGCCAGTTTCAACAATGTCGCCAACTTGCAAAAGTCTTGGCGGTTTGCGAAACACTCCGACCCCAGCGGGTGTGCCTGTTGCGATGACATCGCCAGGTCGCAAAGTGAAAACTTGCGAGATAAAGGCAACAATTTCGTTGATTTTGAAAATCATGTTGCTTGTGTTGCTGTCTTGAAGCCTAACCCCGTTGACATCGCACCAAATTCGCAAATTGTGCGGGTCAACGATCTCTTCTGGCGTGACAAGGCATGGTCCCATTGGTGCAAAAGTTTCAAAACTCTTAGCCCTGAACCATTGACTTTCGCTGAATTGAATATTTCTGGCGCTGACATCGTTGATGATTGTGTAACCTGCAATCACATCCCAAGCCTTTTCAGGCGTTACATTTCTGGCTCTCTTGCCTATGATGACAGCGAGTTCGGCTTCATAGTCAAGTTGAGTGACTTGTAGCGGATAGACAATATCGTCAAAGGGACCGACGGTTGCTGCTGGCGCTTTCGCAAAAAGCAAGGGATTTGGTGGCAAAGGTTGACCGCCTTCTTCTGCATGGTCACGATAATTTAGTCCCAAAGCGATAATGGTTCTCGGCTCAGAGATAGGAGCGCCACGCCGAACAGCATTTGCTTCAATCAAAGCCACAGGTTCAATATTGGTTGCAGGTTCGCTCATGACTTTGCGAGCCAAATTCCAATAATCGCCCTCAAGGAAAGCAACAGGGTCAGACGGAATTGAGCCATATGATGCGATGTTCAAGTCAAGGATATATTTTCCACCATCAACCAAAACTCCCAACCGCTCTTCTCCTCGTTCACCATAAGTTACCAATCTCATGATTTCAGCCCTCCTTTAATTGTCTTTGTGTTCACTTTAATTTTGCCAACAATGGACTTTGACCGTTGCCAAAATTGCTAAGGTGAAATCCATATGGATGAATTGCTTACCCTTGACGGAATTATCTTGAGACCACAAGCGTTGCCTGTTCGCCCAAGTTGGGAGCATATCTTTGGTCGTTCTGAGCCGCTTTTGATTGAAATTGGAATTGGCAATGGCGAGTTCATCGTTTGGTTGGCGGAACAGAATCCAAGCGCAAATTGCATTGGATTTGAGATTAACCGAGATTATCTGTTCAAGGCACGCAACAGAGTTAAATCGGCAGGGTTGACAAATGTCAGGCTCGTTCCGATGGAAGGTAGCAAGGCTCTATCTCGTCTGTTTGCTCCAGAGACACTTACGGCTCTTTACCTGAATTTTCCTGACCCTTGGCATAAAGAAAGGCATAAAGAACGAAGGTTGGTCAATGAAGCCTTTGTTTGGCTCTTGGCTTCTCGGCTTGTCAAAAGTGGTCAGTTTCTAATGGTTACCGATTATGAACCTTATGCCTGTGAAGTCATCACTGCTTTTGAAAGTTGCCCAGCATATCAGCCCCTATGGGAGAAGCCTTTGCAGACGGAATTGACTGGCTATTACCAAACGAAATATGCACGCAAATGGTCAGCCTTAGGTCGTCCTTTCTTTTACATCGGCTTTCGTAAAATTCTCTCTGTTGAACTTCCTGAATGGGTTTTGCAAACCTATCCACTTGCTTCCCTGAAAGGAGATGAAGCCATGCCACAGGTGGTTTTGAAAACAGGAGAAACTGTTGATTGGCATGAGTTGTGGCGATCTCTTCCAAAAAATTTGCTTTGGCAACGAGGCGATGATGTAGTGAATGTCAAGGGTTGCTATCTCGGCGACGAAAGTGTCATCGTTGATTTAGTTGTTACTGAAGGGAGATTGATGCAACGGTTCTTTGTTTCAATTCATGCCCACCGTGAAGGAGTCATGGTCAAAGTTCACGATGCCAGTTTCCTTGATTTCACGACAGGTGTTCACAGAGCAGTTGCACTGGTAGGAACAATTGCCAAGAGAATTTTGAAAGCAGAATTGCATTGTCATTCTTGCCAAGCGAAAGTTTGGAACGAAATAGTTGAGAACTTCTGCCCAGTTAAAAATTCTAAAGCCCAAATAGAACAAAATGAATTTCCAACCACGATTGATGGCAAAAGGAGCAGATGAAGTCCGCTCATGTAAACCGTTGGGCTAAATTTGGTCAGTCAATATCTCACACAAAAGCCACCTCAAAACGCATCTTACAAGGCGAAACAAAACCTTAAAAAGGCTGTTGCAGGCATTCGTTGCTCCCACTTTTCCAAATGGATTGACCTTTTTGGACTTTGTAAAAGTATGCCGATGAATTACAACTCAATGCCATCTTGAAGATCCAAATTTGGTTTGTCCCTACCCTCACCGAAGAGGAAGCCAAAGAAGTCTATCGCTGTCACCAACAAATCAAAAAAGTTGGTGTAACCTCAAGGTTAGACTACTGTCCAATAGAAGAAAATCAAGACAGAAAAATTGTCACGCCAGTAGGCGTGCCTTACGAATTGGCTAAAAATCTTTCGGAAGGCAGGACTACTGCATTGCCAAAAAATCTAAAGGCATATTAGCAACGCACCTTGAAATATAGAGCGACGCTCTTTACTGTAAACTTTTTGGTGGTTTGCGAAGGTTGCAGGTCCGACCCATTCCGAAAAGTTTAGGCAGGTTGTCAAATCGGCAGATAGGTAAGTTGAGAACGAAGGAACAACGCTCAAAACCAAATTCTAAACGCTCAACACATATTGAAGCCTGCCTAAGTTTTTCGGACGGATTTGACCCAAACTTAGAAAAATTTTGCAGTGGAGTGTAAAAGCGACAAAGGAGGGATAAACGATGGAGCAACAAGAACAGAAGAAGCAAAGACTTCGTGCAGCATTGAAAATGGCAGAAACATTTGGGCACGAGGTAAAGCATTTTGCCAATTTGCCTTCTGGAATGCGACCAGAAAAGATGGTCAGCGCTGGAAAGCAATTTAACGAACTTGTCAACTGGCTTCAGCAAGAACTTGAAATTCGCCTGCCAATAGTGCCCTTGCCAGATGACCCAGACCCTTCAACTTTGTCTTTGGCAGCAACGCAATTAGTTGGAGCATTGCAGTTTATTTTGGGCGAAGAAGCCATGCTTGAAGAGCCGAAGGAGCGGAAGCGGGAACCAGTGCTGCGAATTCGTGACCAAAAATCGCCCGTTGAATTTTCGGAATTGGTCGTAACATCTGCTGAAGAATTGGCTGAATTGTTGCGAACAGAATTGCCAGAGTGGATTAAGTCTGTCATCACAAAAGCAAGCAGCATCGCCGAAAAAATGGCTTCAAAGGCAACTGAAGAAGTCTCCAAACCTTCAGAAACCGTAGTCATTGAAGAAGAAAAGGTTGAAACAAAGCGGATAGAGCACAAAAGTTTAGCGGAACGATTAGAAGAACTCGGCGAATTGGTTGAAGACATCACTGAAGAGTTAGCGGAAGTTGAAGAAGAACTTGCCGAAGCAATTGAAGAAGGTTACTTGACTGATGCATTGGAAGCCCACCTTGAAGCGAAGCGAACCAAACTTAGGCAGCGGTTGAAGGAAACTTTGAACGCACTTGAAAAAATGCTTGAGGAATGAAACCGACGCTTTATACTCAAAATTGGAGCACAAAAAGAGAAACTGATTTCAGATTACTACTATCAGGCTTGGTTTGCCTTTTGGGATCATTACAAAACAATTGTCCTTGCAATCACCAAATTGAAGGTGCATTCGGTAAGTGAACGATTGCGTTTCGCTCTGGACCGACTGAAACCGTAGCGATTGGGACATTGACAAGTTCCTGAATTCTCATCACAAACCTTTGAGCATTAGCAGGTAAACTTTCCCATGACCGACATTCCGACAAAGGTTCATCCCAACCTGACAAAGTTTCGTAAACGGGTTCAACTTCTTCAAGGATGCAGACTTCTGAAGGAAATGTTGTCAGAATTTCGTTTCGCCAGCGATAAGCGACGCAAATTTTGACTTCTGGGTAACCTGAAAGGACATCAAGTTTTGTCAAGGC
>JANXCD010000006.1 GCA_025060305.1 Armatimonadota bacterium
TTTTGGCTCAAGGCATTTGCGATGTTTGCGCTGCTTCAAACCCTGAAGTTGACGCTGCCCTTAAAGTTGTGCCCGAAGCAAAAGTCGTTTGGCTCAACCCTTCAACCCTTGACGATGTTCTCAACGACATTTTTAGGGTCGCAGAAGCGTTGGGCTTGAAGGAGCGAGGCGAAAAGTTAGTGGCAAGTTTGCGTCAGCGTTTGGAAGCAATCAAAATCAAGACCAGCGAAGTAAAAAAGAGACCGAGAGTTTGGGTTGCCGAATGGGTTGAGCCACCATATTGCTGCGGTCATTGGGTTCCTCAAATGGTTGAAATTGCTGGAGGGATTGAAGGTCTGGGCAAATTGGGAAAGCCGTCAAGGCGAGTTCATTGGGACGAAGTTTTGGATTGGCAGCCAGAAGTCATCGTCTTAGCACCATGTGGGTTGAGCATTGAGCAAACTCTGAAGGACGCAGAGGCTTTGAAGCGTATGCCCAAATGGAATGAATTGCCGGCCGTTAAAAGCGGAAAAGTTTATGCCCTTGACGGCGATTATTTCACTTGCCCAAGTTTAAGGCTCGTTGACGGAGTTGAAACTTTGGCTCATTTGCTGCATCCTGAACTTTTTCCGAAGGCAACCGTTCGCTTTGAAAAGTTAGGCACATGGTGAAGGAGCGTGCAGTGTTGTGTCATAAATAAGTGCCTGCTGATAGCCTTTCCAATCAATTCACCAAACCTTGCCCTTTGCTTCAACAAACCAAAAACCTTCTATGCGTTTATTTGAGCCATAAAAGACAACTTCAGCGAGATTTGTGATTTCGCAAGCGTGATTGGGAACTATGACCAACCTATCGCCGATGCTCAAGGGTTCACCTTCACAACGAACCAAACCGCATTCTTCCCAAAGGCGCTCTATCAGGATTTGCTCATGAGAAAAACTCACTGTTTCGCCTTGCCGACTAATTCCGATGACCAAACCATAACCTTTTGAGAACCTATCAAGCGTTCCTGTTAGAGTTTTCATGCCAGCGTCAATCAGCGCTTCATTTTCTCTCGGCGTTGAAACCACTGAAGCAACAACCATTAACGCACAATCTTCAGGTCTTGCAACTCCCAAACTGATTTGCATTCGGTCGTGAAAAACATAATTGCCAGGTCGTAACTCAGTGATGCCATCAGTCCAACCGTTTTGCAAGGTGAAGTAAGCGCCTGGCGTGCTACCAATACTTACCAATTCGCATTCAATTCCTCTTAGGCGTATTTGCTCGGCAACTTCTGCCATTCGCTCTGCTTCTTCCCTTGCGACTTTCATTCTCTCCTCCATCGTTGGCATCCAATAGGTGCGACCGTCATGAGAGCGAATACCACGAAAGCGAACGCCTTTTAAGCGAGCAATTTTTTCAACGATTTGAGGTGCTTGCTTCCAGTCCACTCCGAAGCGTTTGTATTCAGTGTCAACAATCAGCACGATGTCAACACTTTTGTTTTCAATATTGGCAATTTCGCTTATCATCTCTGCTAATTCAGCGCTGTCAAGACAAATAAGCACTTGGCAAGTTTTAGCCATGCGCAACGCCCAACGAACTTTTTCTGCGCCAAAAAAGGGTTGAGCGACCATGTAACTTGATTGGATGCCAGCATCAATAAAGGCTTGCGCTTCTCCAAGTTTAGCGACTGTCAAGCCAAAAGCGCCTGCCTGAATTTGCATTTTTGCAATGGCGGCAATTTTGTGAGTTTTGATGTGCGGTCTCAGGTTGATACCTGCCGTTTGAGCCAGAGCCTGCATGTGAGCGATGTTGCGATGAAGAATAGTCAAGTCAACAAAAACGAAGGGCGTCGGCACTTTTTCATCAAAAATGCTATGCCCAATAAACTGTTCTAACTCTCTCTCTGCCATGACATTAACCTCCTTCTTTTCGCTCAGTGAAGAAAATGGTAGCGCATCCGAAAACCAAAATCACCTTCCAGAATTTGAATGGCTAAAATCAAAGTTTGAGATTTCATCGTCAAAAATGTTTTTGCTCTCCAATCAGATGACAAACAAACTAAGCGCCGAATTCATTAAACGAGAATTTGTCTTGTAGGGCTTGGTGAAATCCGCCTGTAAATTTCGGGCAGACCGTCTCCACCTCTACAAGGCAACGACAACTGAGTAAGTCCTATGTTAGCAAACTTCAACACATTGACTTCAAATTGGGCATGTAAAAATGATCCGAACTAAAATAAACACACTGGAAAAGGAGGGCAAAGGAAAAGTGAGAAGATTGGCATGTATGATGACAATTTTGGTTTTAGTGAGGTGTTGGGAAATGGCTGAAGGACAAACTCGCACAGATGTGACTCAATTTTTGAACCCAAGTGTTGTCAAATTTGGCGGGTTACTCGGCTACCGTTTCCAAGTCAATGAAAGAAACCGTCTGCTGCCAATGGACGAAGATGCTTTGCTAAGTGGCTTCCGCAACCGACCAGGTGTTCAGGCTTGGATTGGCGAACATGTCGGCAAATGGCTTCATGCAGCAGTCTTGACTTGGCAAAATACTGGCAACCAAGAACTTAAAGCGAAAATTGAACGCATCGTCAGCCAACTGATAGCAACTCAAGAACCTGACGGCTACTTAGGAACTTACGATTTCCCTACACGATGGACGATGGAAGTAGAGAGGGGTTGGGATGTCTGGGTTCACAAATATGTGCTCATAGGCTTGCTGAGTTATGTTAAGGGGTCAAGGAGCAATGGACAAGAGACAAGCAACGATGATGAATTAAAACGAAAGGCTTTGGATGCATCTTGTAAGGCTGCGAACTTGATTTTGCGGACTTTTGGAACTGGTGAAGGTCAACTTGACCTGATGGAACGAAGCACTCATGTGGGAATGGCTTCAAGTTCAATCCTTCAACCTATGGTTTGGCTTTATAGGTTGACTGGCGATAAACGCTACCTTGACTTCTGCCGTTACATCGTTTGGGCTTGGGAGCATTCGCCTCATGGACCGAAGTTGCTAAGCAGTTTGCTATCGCACGGCGATGTTCACAGAACCGCTAACGCCAAAGCCTATGAGATGATGAGTTGCCTTGTCGGTGCTTTGGAACTTTATAGGACTTTGCGAGATGAAGGCAAGGAAGAAGAGGGTAAAGCCTTGCTGTTGGCTTCACAGCGAGCATGGGACGACATCGTTGAAAACCACCTTTACATCACTGGTGGGACAAGTTTAGGCGAATTCTTTCAACCTGACCATCATTTGCCTAACGACGGTGCAGTTTCTGAAACTTGTGCTACTGTGACCCTTCTTCAACTTACCCTTGAACTTTTCAGGCTGACAGGCGAAGCCAAATACATGGACATAGCCGAACGAACAGTTTTCAATCACTTGCTTGCAGCCCAACATCCAAAAGGCGACAGTTGGTGCTACTTCACACCATTGGAAGGTCAGAAAGGATATGGAAGAGGCATAAATTGTTGCACATCAAGCGGACCGAGGGGAATTGCCTTATTGCCCACATTCCTTTACACCATTGATAAAGATGGAGGCATAAGGGTCAACCTTTTCGCTTCAAGCCAACTTGATTTGAAAGAACTCGGCATCAGCATTGAGCAAGAAACTGACTATCCTTATGACGGCACTGTGATGTTGCGACTAAAACTTAACAAACCGAAAGAATTTTCGCTCCGATTGAGAGTGCCTAACTGGTGCGAAAACGCTGAAGTTAGAGTGAACAAAGAAGAGCCGTTGAAGGCAGGTAAAGGCTACTTTGAACTGAAGCGTTTATGGCGCAATGGCGATATTGTGAAAGTTGAGTTGCCGATGATGTTAAAAGTTGTCAGAGGAACGCACACGAACGAAGGCAAGTTAGCACTTGTTTTCGGTCCGCTTATCCTTGCTATTGACCAACGATTTCTGCCTTCGGAAGTCAGATCGCCGAAGGATGTCACTGTCCCAAGCGATGAAAAAATTTCCTTGGAAATTGAACAAGTCGGAAGTGGTGAAGCCCTTTGGGATGGGGAAAGAGTTTTTGAGACCGAAGTCATTACTTTGGCTGAACCCCGAAAGCGATTTTCACTAACCTTAACCGACTTTGCTCATGCCGGCTCAAAGGGTAATCAATTCGCTATTTGGCTCGCAAAACCAAAATGAAGAAATTTGATATTTCGCCTTGCACTATGAGTTCATGCTTATCCTTGCTCTGTTAACATGTCCTCAGCATGCTTTGTGAATTCAACTACAAATCTACACCTACCTCAACTGCTGCCAGATTGCCCAAAGGGCGATGACTGCTAAGCCAGCGACGACCAAAAACATGTAGTGCTGAACCAAACCTGTCTGAATCCTTCGGGTTAAATTGCCGACAAGTTTCGTTACCCAACCGACGAAGTTAACTGCTCCGTCAACAATGTAAAGGTCAAACCATCGGTATGCTGTTGCGAAAATGTATGCAGTTGCGTATCCGACTGCATTGACAATCCCGTCAATAATGTGCAAATCAAACCAGCGCCACAAAATCGCTATCCAGATGAAACCACGAGCGACATAGTAGCCGGGCTGTCCTTTCACTGGGTCATACCAGTCCAAATGCCACTTGTTGGCGAGGATGTCGTAAAGTTTGCCCAACCGCTGGCGCAAAGGTTCTTCCTCTGGTGCGCGAATTGGATTTGCGATGTAAAGGCTATAGCCCGCATAAATGCCCAAGAAAGCGGCAACTATTGAAAGCACCATCGGAATTGCTGAAAACTCGTGGTGCGGTGCCGCTTCAAAGTGAACAAGCCGCTCAAACAAATTAGCGCCGGGAATTCCGATGAAACCAACCGTCGCTGAGAAGAAGGCAAGAACTATCAATGGCACAGTCATAACCTTTGGACTTTCGTGCGGGTGAGCATGATGGTCACGCAACTTGCCGTAAAAGACCAAACCAATTTGCCGAGTCATGTAAAACGCTGTCAGAAAAGCAGTTACTAAACCGAGTGCAAAAAGCCATTTCGCTCCTTGAATGTAGCTGTGAAATGCTGCGCTCAAAATTTCGTCCTTGCTCCAGAAACCTGCAAACGGCGGTATGCCAGCCAGCGCAGCCATGCCAATCAGGTAAGTCCAGAAAGTAACAGGCATGAAATCTTTCAACCCGCCCATACGCTTCATGTCATTGGAGTGGACGGCGTGAATGACACTTCCAGAACCTAAGAAGAGAAGGGCTTTGAAAAATGCGTGAGTGACAAGGTGGAACAAACCTGCAGTGAAACCGCCAACGCCCAAACCCATCAGCATGTAGCCAAGTTGGCTGATAGTTGAATAAGCCAAAACTCGCTTGATGTCGTCCTGAGCGACAGCGATAGTTGCTGCTAAAAAAGCAGTGAAGCCACCAATCCACGCAACAATTGTCAAAGCCAAGTTGTGCTCAAAACCTTGAATTGCAAAGAGCGGGTAAAGTCGCCCAACCATGTAAACTCCAGCAGCAACCATCGTCGCTGCGTGAATGAGAGCGCTGACAGGTGTCGGACCTTCCATCGCATCGGGCAACCAAATGTGCAACGGAAATTGGGCTGATTTGCCGATTGCTCCGCAAAAGAGCAATATGGCTGCAATTGTGAGCAATTGTTTCGCTTCAGGCGAAGCCTTCTCGGCGAATTTGAAAATCTCATCAAAGCCCAACAAGCCAGTCACAGCGAAAGTCAAGAATATGCCCAAAGCAAAACCTGCATCGCCGACACGAGTGACGATGAACGCTTTTTTCGCTGCCCTCATCGCTTCTGGCTTTTCAAACCAAAAACCGATCAGCAAGTAAGAGCACAAACCGACAAGTTCCCAAGCAGCGTAAAGACCAACCAAGTTATCTGTCAAGACGAGCAAAAGCATGGATGCCTTGAAGAGCGAAAGGAAGGCGAAATAGCGTGAGTATCGTAGGTCGCCGTGCATGTATCCGACCGAGTAAAGTTGAATGAACCAACCGATGAAAGTGACGACGACAAGCATGAAAGCAGTGAGTTGGTCAACTTGATAGCCGATTTTGAGCGTGTATGCGCCAGCAGGGATTTTGAACCAAGTCCCGTGCCAGCCGTGAAAGTGAGGGTCAGTTAGCGAACGCACAACAGTTGTGCCGAAAATCATCAGCGACAAAATTGCTGAGACGCCAACGAGTGTCAACGAAACCCAATGTGCCCGCTCTCTAAGCCAACCTCCAAAAAACACATTGATGAGATACGCTGCAAAGGGCGCTAACATGATGATCGCAACCACAACTGGCGTCGCTTCCATTCACATGCTCCTCCCTTCGGTCGCTCTAAGAACTTTATTCTTTACTTCAAAAGTTTGTTGGCTCTTGATTATCCATGGCTATCGTTTTAGCAAGTGTTTGATGACGAACAAAATGAGCGCTAAATTTTGTTCGGCAAGAATTTGGATTTTATAGGCGACAAACTGAAAAACTACCATCGGGGACAAAACACAACACTGTCAAGACATTTAAAGCAGTTTGATAGTTGCTATAAAGATAGAGAAAATTCAGAAATCGGGCAGATTTAATGCGCCAATACATCCAACTTCGTAACTCCTGAAAGGTAAAAGTTGAAAAGTGCGTGGGACGGTAAATTCGCTTTTTCAGAAGCGTATGCTGAAAGTCAAAACAAATCCGTTCGTTTCCTTCGCTCCGCCTGAATGGTAACGAAGATGCAACTCTGTCCTTGGATTGACATAGTAGACTGCTCCAACTGTCCCACCGAGTCTGGTTTTGTAATCGGAAACGCCTCCAATTTCACTCTTGCCATAGACAATTCCGACACCCGCTAACAGGTCCAACCTTGGTGCATAGTTCTGCTTTGAGTTGAGGAACAGAGCAAAATGTGAATACTTGAAACCAGCACCCGAACCTTCAGTGTAGTCAAGACTAACGAGTCCCACATTGGGGAAATTACGCTCAACGCCAAAATAGACCCAGAAATCGTCAGTTCTGTCACGAATATCGCCTGCAGAGGGGTAAAGCACTCCCAGTCTGACAGCCCACTTCTGTTGGGGTTGCTCATCAATTTGAGTGAAAGCAGGCAAAACCATCATGACTAAAAACATTGAGACGCCGATCAACCTTCTCACCATGAACCTCAACCTCCTTCTTCATCTTGTGACAGGTTTAACCTGCCACTTTTGATAAATTGCACAGCCTTTCTTATCCGTCCCACGCACCGCTCTTTGCCTAAAACTGCCATCAAATGAAATAGGCTTGGTCCTTCCGTGCGACCAGTAACGGCCGCCCTTGTCGGATGAATAATATCCGCTGCTTTCAATGCCCAATCAGCAGCCAATTGGCGAATAGTAGCCTCAATTTTCTCCACGCTAAATTCTGTTAACTCTTCCAATCGGTTAGACAACTCTGAGAGCAAATCGGAGACACCTTCTCTGCTCAATCTTGTTTTTGCTTTCTCGTCGTAATTTTCGGGCTCACGGTAGAAGAAGTCAGCCAAGTCAATTGCCTCGCTAATTGTCCTCATCCTTTCTTGAATAAGAGGCGTAACCTGAAGCAGATAATTCCATTCCCTTTCGGTAGGTGGGTTATGAACCCAACCTTTTTCGGCAAAAGGAGGTATGAGCATCGCAGCCAGTTCATCAATAGATTTTTGACGAATGTAATGACCATTCATCCAAAGCAACTTTTCAAAGTCAAAGATCGCACCAGATGGCTTGACTTCTGAAAGTTCAAACTCGGCTATAATTTGCTCACGAGTTTTGATTTCTCGTTGGTCACGAGGATACCAACCAAGAAGCGCCAAAAAGTTGACCATTGCTTCAGGCAAAATTCCTATCCTGCGATATTCGTTAAGTGAGACTGCACCATGTCGCTTGCTCAGTTTGCTCCTGTCAATGCCCAGCAACAACGGCAGGTGAGCGAACTTTGGCAATTCATAGCCTAAAGCCATGTAAAGATGTAATTGGCGTGGTGTGTTTGAAATGTGGTCTTCGCCACGAATGACATGAGTTATGCCCATTTCATGATCGTCAATGACGCAAGCAAAGTTATAGGTCGGGAAACCATCGCTTTTGACTATCACAAAGTCATCAAGTTCACGGTTAGCAAACCTGATTTTGCCGCGAATGATGTCGTCAAAAACAACATCACCTTCAAGAGGCATGGCGAACCGAAGGACATAAGGTCTCCCTTCTTTGATTAGCGATTCCCTTTCACTAATTGAAAGTCGCCTGCATTTTCGGTCATATTTGGGTGCAACACCTTTTGCTATCATCTCTTGTCTTCGCTGCTCCAATTCCTCAGGTGTGCAGAAACAAAAATAGGCTTTTCCCATTTCAATCAACCTTTGAGCCTCGCAGCGATATAAATCAAGCCTTTGCGACTGGTAAACGATGGGCTCATCCCAATCAAGTCCAAGCCATTTCAAACCTTCAAGGATGTCTTGCTCAAATTCTGGTTTGCTCCGTTCCTTGTCAGTGTCTTCAATCCGCAGTAAGAACTTGCCACCATTTTTACGAGCGAAAAGCCAATTAAAAAGTGCCGTTCTGGCAGTTCCGACATGAAGGTAGCCAGTCGGCGATGGTGCAATCCGAACACGAACCTCTTTCACAATCACAGCACCTTCCCTTATTTGACAAAGCAAACTGTTTTCGTCCTTCAAACTCAAAATTTAGTGCGAAATTGACTTCCACCGCAACATTGATAATGTCATCAAAGCGTTGAAAATGCAAGCGAAAAAATACAACCGAAAAAGAATGGAATGGCATGAGTAACTGAGTGCTAACAAACCTTGATTAAAGAGCGAACAACGACTTCAATCATCTGGACTGTCTGGGAACAAAAGCATTAGTTCGCTAACGAGATCAGTCAAATCACCTCTCTCAATTGCATCCCTCAATTGCTCCATCAGGCGAAGGTAAAAGTGTAAGTTGTGCCAAGTGAGCAGTCTCGGTCCGGTCGCTTCGCCAGATTTGAAAAGATGACGCAGGTAGGCTCTACTGTATCGTTGACAAGTCAAGCAATTGCAGTTGGGGTCAAGGGGTGATGAGTCATCGGCATATTTAGCATGACGCAGGTTAACTTTGCCAATACTCGTGAAAGCAGTTCCTGTCCGCCCTAATCTTGTTGGTAGGACACAATCAAACATGTCAACGCCCAATGCTACCGCACGGGCAATGTCAGCGGGAGTTCCCACTCCCATCAGGTAACGGGGTTTTTCTCTAGGCAAAATTTCCGTTGAAAGTTTAACAAGTTCAAACATCGCTACTTTCGGCTCGCCAACACTTAACCCTCCGATAGCGTAGCCATGAAAATCCAAATTAATGAGCCTCAAGGTGTTTTCAAGCCTCAAGTCGGCATAGATACTGCCGTGTGCAATTCCGAAAAGCAACTGATCTTTGCGCTTATGAATTTTTTTGCATCTTTCAGCCCAGAGGAGTGAACGCTCCGCTGCTAATTTCGCACGCTCATAAGTGCAAGGGTAAGGGACAACATCGTCAAAACTCATGGCTATATCAGAACCCAATGCTTCTTGAATTCGGATGCTATCTTCGGGCTTGAGAAATCTTTCAGTGCCGTCATGATGGGAACGAAATTTGACACCTTCGTCATTTACCTCTCTAAGGGTTGACAAACTGAAGACTTGGAAACCACCGCTGTCTGTCAAAATTGGTTTTTGCCAGCCCATAAAACTGTGAAGCCCACCCAAACGCTCAATCAAATGTTCACTTGGGCGCAAGTGCAGGTGATATGCATTTGCCAAAATGATTTCCGCTCCCAAATTTTCCAAATCATCGCAACTCATCATCTTAACAGTCCCTTGTGTTGCGATTGGCATGAAAACAGGAGTGGTCACTGTCCCATGAGCCAATTGCAATTTTCCAATCCTTGCTCTGCTGTTTTTATCAGTTGCGATGATTTGGAAGATTTTCAAATCTGCCATCTGTAATCTTAACCTCCGACGCTTATCAACCTTTTGACTTTCGGCTTAGCAACGGAATCTTTGAACTGAATTTGAGTTTAACAGGAACTTCAATGTCTTGAAAAAATTTTGAGACTTTGCACCTATTTGCCGAAACTTTTGCATGTGAAGGTGTTAATGCGGAGTTTAAGAGGGTCACCACTGCTGGCTCAAACTCAAAGTTGCGAGCCAGCGGTCGTTGTGGAAGTTGGGGCGAACAAGCAAAGGATTTTCAAGCCAGCGGACGCTAAAGGTAATGTAGCGAGTGTCGCTAAGTTTGTAGTTGTAACTTACACCAAACAAATCCGTGCGGACAGGGTTAGGCGTGTCATTTTTCAATTTCGCCCACTCAAATCGCCATTGAATTGTTGCACTCGGCATCCACTCAAGGGCAAGCCTCCAGTCGTGGGTGATCGGCATTTGTGGGACGCCAATTTGTTCTTCCCACAAACCAACAAGTTTCCATTCTTTGCTTAACCTGAGTGTCAAATTGGCTTGATGGAGTTTGTAAGGTGTAAGTTGCTGTCTGACGAAAGGCAGTTGAGGTGCAAGCGCCAATCCGCCAGCAAACCTATGCCAGTCTTGCTGCTGCCATTGTTGAGACCAACCTTGAGGCATGTTCGTCAAGTTAGTGATGACGAGTTGTGAGCCATTTTTGTCAAGAGGCAAAACCATCGCAAACTCTCGCATTGGAAGTTCTCCGTGCTGGTCTCGGAAAGTTGCCGCTCCCCAAACCAACTTGCCCTTTCCAATCGGGATTGACAATCGCCAGACAGGAATTTCTCGTCCCTTTCCGTCCCATTGCTCAACTTTCCAATAGGAGAAGCGCAAGGCAAAAGGTCGTGACTTTGTGGCTGGCAATTCAAAATAAAACCTTTGGTCGCTTGCTTCTTTCTCAATGCCTTCGGCTTGACCGAGTTGAGCGCCGATGTGCAAATCGGGTTTGCTAGCAATAACCCAAACAGTTCGGTAACTGTCCGCTTGAGGGTTGATGACTGTTGATGGTGGAGTTCCCGCTTGCAGGACTGGTTGCGATGCTGCTTGAGCAGATTGAACAAGTTGCTTTGCTGTTTGCTGCTGGTGGGCTGGGTCAAGCAAACTCATTCGCCAATAGCCAAACTGCCAAGTCAAACCTTCTTTTTTGCTGTTGGGCAATTGCAAGGTCAATTTCTCTTCGCTGCTGTTTCGGTCATCCTCTCGGCTCAATCTCCCAATTTGAGCAGTCAAATTCGCTCGGTTTGGAACAGCCCAATTCCAAGTCAGTCTCCAACCTTTAACATCTGTGTTCGCTTTTGTATCAACTTCAAACTGAGAAAGTTGCCATTGTTGTGTGCCTTTCTTTTCGTCGCCAAGTTTAATGGTCAAATCGGTTTGCTCTCGTTCGCCGTTCGGCATCTCAGTGCGAGTGAGTTGGGTTATGACAGAAAGGTTCGGACGAGGTTGATAAGAGAGAATATGCTGGCGGGTTTCAACGCTCCCATCGTTTTGTGGCTGCTTGTTCAACTGGGTTACTAACTTCCACTCTGAGGACAACCTCATTGTCAAGCGAGCATTTAGAGTTTCCTTTTGCCTTTTGTCTGTCTCTTCGTAAACCGACCTGTCAACAAACAAGACCAAAGGCTTTTTATCGGAAGTTTGAACGACAGTTCGGGCAAATCGGGTATCGTGCTCAGTATTGCCTTGTTTCGTTTCAGTGAAGTGCCTTTGCATGGCAAATTGAATGCCACCTAAAAATGGCAACTGCTGAGCAGTATCCCATCGCAAGTGTCGCTCATTTACAGGTTGCTGATTGGGGTCTTTCGGCTGCAATTTCCAGCCACCAAAAACGATGGTCATTGGTGGTGTTCTTCGTTTCGGGTCTGCATTGATTGTCAAGACCGTTTCGTGACTTTGCTTTTCGCGGAAGGGCTGAGGTGCATCAGGTAAGGCTTCGGCACTGCTTCTCGTGTGAACTAAGTTCATGTTGGGTGCAAGTTGCCATGAAAATCTATCTTGCTGCTCACGCCAGCCAACTCGGCTTGCCAGTTCATTCAAGCCGAGGGCTTTCAACTGTTCGGCGTTCAAAGTTGGCGTCGCTTCATTTTCGGTTCGCTCCCAACCGAACTTGCCACCAGCAAGGCTAATTGCGTAACTTTTGCGCTCAACAGCAGTGCCTCCGCTTTCATGCCTTGATCGGCTAAACATTAGTCGCTCCTTAGGGCTCAATTGCCAAGTGAATTTTTGCCATAGTGACGACCAGCCAAGTCGTGGTGTTATTCCTTCCCAACCGATTGCCTTTAGAAAGTTTGGGTCAACGCCGCTTGACAATTGTTCTTTTTGTTCTTCCCATTTTAGCCGTCCACTCAGCAAAGTCAAATGTGTCCCTGCACGCTCCAAAACGGTTGTATTGCTTTCGTATCGGTAGCGTGTGATTGCGAGGTTATCTTTCGGGCTAAATTGCCATCTCAACTCACGGTCGCGATATGCCCAACCTATTTTCGGCAAATCTTTCTCCATGCCAACAGCCTTAAGGAAGTTGGGGTCAACACGGGCGATGTCTTCGCTCCTTTCGCTGTATGTCAACTTGCCACTGAGCAAAGAAAGTTGCATTGAGTTTCGGATGATGTCAGTTGAACCATTGCTCAACCTGAATTCTTCACGGCTGAAACCGTCTTTTGCACTGAATTTGATGGCAAGTTTCTCTTGGCTATTTTGCCAGCCAATTCTTGGGATGAGAGATTGTAATCCGAGTGCTTTTAATGCTTCAGGGTTAGTGCCTTTTGCGACATCTTCCCTTTGTCTTTGCCAGACAAATTGCTCTTTACCTAAAACGATGCTTGTGTTGTTTCGTTCAACTGCTCCACCAGTGCCGTGAATGTCTCTGCGCTCAAAGGAGAGTTGAACACCCTTGTTTTGATATGCTGCTTGCAAACCTTCTTGGTTGAGGTTGTTCCAAAATTGCCAGTTGCCAATTTTCAAAGGGGCTTGTCGGTTGGCTTGACCCTGTTGGGGCGTCAATGTTCGTTGGATTACTTGTTGTTGCGCAGCGCTTGCTGGTGCAGGAATCTTGTGAATGTCTTCAGCACGAACTTTGTCCCACTGCAAAGTCAAGTGGGAGTTGCCAATCCAGAAAGCACGAGTTTCAGCAACTCCACCCTTTTGACCAGTTGTTGTGTTCAAAAAGGCTTGAAAAATCGTTTTGCTATCTGGCTTCCATTCTGCTTCCCCTTGCCTGACACGAACTCCAGCAAAAGCATTAACTGGTATTTGCAGCCCAGTTTCAGCGGCAAGCCTTTGAGCAAAATCAGGGGTCGCAGGTTGAAATTTCGGATCAGCCTCAGCAAGATGCAAAGTTGCTTTGAACTCGCCATCTCGGCTCTGGTAGCCTATGCTCTGGTGGAGAAATTCACCTTGCCAAACAATGAAGGAAGAACGCTCCCAGTTGCTACGGAAGGCTGAAGGTGAACGGAACTTCATTGCAGGTGAAGGCAAAGCAAATAGCGATAACGCATTGGCAGCATCGTTGGGGTCTTCAGGGAACGAGCGAGGGACAACTGCACCACTTCTCAATAGGGTAGAGCGAAATTGGAACTCGCCCATGCTAATTTGAGTGCTGCCACCAACAACTGTCTGCCCAACTAAAAATTTCGGTTGCTGAAAACTCCGCCTCGGCGGTGGTGAATAATCTCGGAAAAGGCTTAGCGACAAAGATTTGGAAAAAGGCAAAGCCACTGAAAAACTGTTTGGGTTGCTCGCATCTGGTCTCACTGTCAAATCCTTTGGTGCAAAACTTTCGCCTTGAGCAAAAACAAACGAGGTGATGGCTGCCACCAGCCCAATTGTGAAAATCAGTTTTTTCACTTTCATAGCAGTATCACCTCGCTTTCGCTCAATAGTTTAGCACACGCTACCATGAAAAGCCAAAACTAAGAAGCGGAATTGAAGCGGTATGACTGCGGTAACGCTCCGCTGCAAGCGGAATTGAAAGGTCGGGAATTAAGGCTTTCTCTTCAGAAGGCTTTATAGGTCGCTTCTCTGGCGGAACAGTCACCAAAGCAACACCCGATTGCTGATAAAGTCGTTGCGATGGCGGAATGACCGTCAACTTAATTCGTGGCGGTTCTATGGGCATTTCAGCGTCAATAGTCACAGGCGGCAAAGCAATCAATTGACGAGTTTGAGCATCAGGTTGCGCTATGGCAGGCACTTGAAATTTTTGAATTTCTGCTGTGGCTATACTCGGCTCAATTTTTGTCGGGACGGAAACAGGTTCGCTTGGGACAGAGATATTTGGCAACTTCCGAGTTTCAGGTTCAGGTGTTTTGATAGCAATACGAGTTTCGGGGTCGGGTGTTTTGACAGCAACATGAGTTTCAGGTTTAGATGTTTTGACGGCAGCACCAGTTTCAGGTTCAGTCGCTTTCGTGACAATGGTTTTAGGTTCACTGACAACTGGCTTGGGCTTTGGTGCTTCAAACTTCGCTTTTGGTTCGCTAATTTGAACCGCAACCAAAGTTTCTTCGCCAACAGGCTCTTCTGCTCTAACTGCAAGATTTGGTTGTTGTGGTTTCACTAATTGAGATTTTTGCTTAGGCGAAACGGCAATTTTGACTTCTGACTTTTGTGTTAAAGTAGCAACATGGCGAGGGACTTGAGTTTCCTCTGCAACTTTCGGAACTATCGGCTTTATGGGTTGGGGCTTGATGGCTGGAACAGGTTGAGTGCTAACAGAGTGGACAATATTGGCTCGGTTGTCAACTTGAGGAATTCGTAACAGCGAAAGTGCAAAGAGCAGTAAAATTGATGCCGCCGCTGCAACAGGTAATGCAACTCGCCAAAGGAAAGGCACAACAGTAGAGCGCTTCTTCATTCTTCTCAACCGAGCCTTAAGGATTTCTTTCTCAACTGCATTTGCTTTCAAGCGTGGCAAGGAACGAAGAAGTTGGACAGTTTGACCTGCTTGCCAGAGTGCAGATTGACAATGGTCGCAATTGGCAAGATGAACGACAAGGATTGAAACTTCATCCTTTGACAAGTCGCCATCAAGCCAGCGCCAAATTTGACCTTTAGCAACCTTGCAATCCAGTTCAGGGGCAACTTGAAAACTCTGCAAAGCCGTCATCAATTCGTTTCGCTCTTCAACCGTTGACGATAAATTAGGTAGTTGGCTTAGCAAACCGAAGAGTTTTTGCCACTTGAGCCATTCAAATTTGCAAATTTCACATTCCCGCAAATGCCTTTCCAATTCCACCTGCTCCTCTTTTGACAAACTATCTGCTAAGATCATCAGTTTTCGTGCCCGCTTGCAGGACACTGAGAGCACCTCCTGAAAAATTGCTTGCCATTTTTTTGGACAATTGACTAATGACGAAGTTGCGTGAATTGAATGACCTCCTGTGCAAAAATCCATGTGGGTCACGAAACTAAGGGTAGGGTCGGATGAAATCCGCCTGATTTGGTAAGTTCGGTTTCCTAAGGGGAGATGACTATCATCTGACCTTGCAAAACAATGCCAAAGTCCTGCAAAAATTTCACTCTCACCTGATTTCATTTCAGCCGCTTTTTTTTTGATGTCTCGGTTCAAAAGCATTTCGCCTACAAAATCACTTCGTTGCATGTGACACTAAACTTCAATGCCTGTATTGTTCACCCCTTCCGCTCAGATGACGAAAGGGGGTTAGGATACTTCTTTGCTTTTCCAAGTTGATCATATTTTCTTTCCCCTTTTTCATTTGCGTTCAGACTGAGTTAAAATGGTAGCAGCGTCATGGTTAAAAGGTTATAACGCAGAAAGTTTAATGATGACAATCGTCACCTTTTGGTGATGACAAAAATGAAACCTTTGAAGCCTTTAATGGTTGCTCCCTTTGAAAATGAAGACGGCGAATGGCATAGCATCATTGCTGTCATTAGACATCAAATCTTGCCTTCTTTGATGAAGTATGGTTCTCGGCTGTTTTTGCCTTCGTCTCATCCTTTTGGTGCTAACCTTTACTTCTTGCCCTTAATAGATGGCTTCAAAGTATTCCGCCCAAGGCGTCAAAAATTGCCTGAATTTATCTATCTGCTTTCTGGTCAACGCTACCTTTGGGTGAACGGAAAATGGCTGAAACTGGTGGAGGGTCAAGGTGCATTTGTGCCTGAACAAGTTGAATATTTCCCCTTTGGAGTGGCAAACGGATTTTTATTACCTTGCGACAGTTTGGGCCTCATCGTTCATCCTGAAGGCGGTATCCTTGTGCGCACTCGATTAACAGAAGTCTCATATCAAAGGTCTGTCCATTTCTTTGTTTCTGAACCAATTTTGATGCAAAGATACAAAGATTGGAGGCTAAATTTGACCTCCCATACCGCTACCGCTGACGAAATTATCTTTGACATTTTTGGAATGCTGCTTAAGTTGCAACCGATAGGGTTCACGCTGATTTCCGATCTCAAAACACAGATGTTAAACCTTCCTTTCGCCTTAAAGAGGGCAATTAACCTTTTACACAGGGCATATAACATCTCTGTCACGATAACTCAACTTAGCCACTACAGTTTCGTTAGCGAGGTGCAACTTTATCGGCTATTTAGGCGCTGGTTAGGAATATCACCTTACGGCTATCTCACCAACTTGAGGATGAAGATTGCAAAAGAATTTTTGACAAAAACTCTTTTGGGCATCTCTGATATTGCCTTTTTGGTAGGCTACACCAGTCGCTCAATGTTTTCTTTCAACTTTCATAAAGCCTTTGGCTTTTTTCCTGCGGCTGTGCGATATAGTAAGTTACGTTCCTTTAATCCCTTCACCAGCCCCATGAAGTTTGCCCACCCTTGAAAAGTGACAGGAATAAGAACCATTGAGGTCTTTACTCATGTGCTAAGATGCTTTCAAATCACTTTCGGAGGTGTATGAAAAATGAAACGAACTAATGCTTTCACACTCATTGAATTGCTGGTAGTGATAGCGATTATCGCTATTCTGGCAGCAATTCTGTTCCCCGTCTTTAGCCAAGTTAGAGAGAAAGCCCGTGCCACCAGTTGCCTGAGCAACATGCGTCAAATTGGGACTGCCGCTCATATGTATGCCCAAGATTATGACGAGAAAATTCTGCCAATTTATGTCTTTGATTGTCCCAGTTACCCTTCACCAACTTTGCTCTTGTATGACGATTTAGCCCAGCCTTACATTAAAAACCGTCAAATTGCCCTTTGCCCTTCAGGTTATTATTTACTCCCGACAAGTTGGCATTCTACCCTTCACC
Organism: Armatimonadota bacterium; assembly: GCA_025060305.1. GTDB lineage: Bacteria > Armatimonadota > Fervidibacteria > Fervidibacterales > Fervidibacteraceae > Fervidibacter. The sequence goes on from JANXCD010000006.1 coordinate 17,111, forward strand.
CAAGTGCTCTTTGGTTCAATGGTCGTAAACCATTCAGTTATGCTTGGAATGACATCGTGCCTAACGAATGGCCGATTACACCTGCCTTCAATGATGGACGGAAAAAAGGAGTGCGAAGTGCAGCCTATGAATGCCCATGGCAAATTTCGCCTGGGCTATCCCTTGCTGAAATTGAAGACACATCAAACACTTTAATGCTCATGGACACAGGTGACGGAAGGACAGACGATGGTAGAACAACTTATGCTCAAATGGACCTTTGGTCTGAAAACCAAACCGATTACGGACCCTATCCTTATGTTGCCCCTAAGCATCATGGTGGCTTTAACGCTACTTTTGCCGATGGGCACGCCAAATGGCAAAAACATAGCAGCACCAGAGCGAGAATGTGGAGCATACAATCGGATTAATAACCACCTTTCATGCTTCAAGGTGCTTTGGTTAAAGACAACTTTTCAGTTTGTTAAATCTAAACCTGAGTTTTTGTGTTGGCTAAAAACTAACATCGCATTTCGTTTTTTCAAAAGACAATTCTGCGATAGCCGAATTTTTCAATTCGGCTTTATCCAAACCCTATCAAATATAAAAACTTGCATCAAAGGGCAAACGGACTTGTAGGAGGTAAGGGCTGATGCAATTAAGAGTTGGTCTAATTGGTTGTGGTCGTATCGCTTACGCTCACTTGAGAGGCTACAAAAATTTGACTGAACTATTTTCTGTCGTCGCTTGTTGCGACACAAATTTAAAAGCAGCAAAGGCTCTCGCCCAAGAGTTGGATAGCGATGTTGCTATTTTTGACAATTACCGCTCACTCCTTGAGCACCAAGATGTGGATGTTGTTGACATCACTTTGCCGCACTCTGAACACGCTTCTACTGTAATTGAATCCATCAATGCTGGCAAGCATGTCCTTGTTGAAAAGCCTATGGCTACGAACCTTAGGGATGCTTGCCAGATGGTTTATGCTGCTCAGCAAAAAGGTGTAACGCTTATGGTCGCTCAAACGAAGCGATACTCGGAAATTTACCAAAAGATGAAATCTCTGATAGTTGATGGGTCAATCGGCAAGCCCCTTTATGTTAGGGCGGGTGTTGACTCTTTACTTTCGGAACTTCGCTCTCCTACCGATTGGCTTCTCAAAAAGTCAATATCAGGTGGTGGAGTGATTATGTCCAATGGTGTCCATTTGATTGATTTACTGAGATGGCTTATCGGTGAGGTCAGCGCTGTTTATGCGTTGACACGGCAAAGTCCTTTGAATCCGACTATGGATTGCGAAGATGTTGCTTCTTGTTTGCTGGAGTTTGAAAACGAAGCGATTGGTGACTTAGCATGTTTGTATGCAGCGAAGGCTTCGCCATGGAGCAATGCAGTCATCTGGGGTGAATTTGTGCTCATTTACGGAACTGAAGGCATACTTCACAACATCGGAGATGAAATTCGCCTGATTAGCGGTCCCGAGCGAAAACTTCAAATCTTCAACGGCTTCAACGACGACCCATTTCAAACAGAGTTAGAGCACTTTCACTCCTGTGTCCTTAGCGCTTGCGAGCCGTTAAGTAGCGGTCAAGATAATTTGAACACGATTGCTGTCATTGAGGCCATCTATTGGTCTGCTGAAAAGCGAAGCAGAGTAACTGTTTCAGAAGTTTGGAGGGAAGTAGGTTTCAGCGACAAAGCAGTTTTGAACTTTGATTGATTGTAATTTCAGGAGTGCTCTATACTCAAAAGGTTTTTGGTCAGGAGTTGGTGCAGGTGAAACCCATCCGATTTTCTTTTTCAGTCAGGCTTTGCTTGCCCCACAATTTTTATCAAGAAAATTTTCGCCGAATGAAATCGGAGATCATTTTGTTCGTCATCAACCACTGGCTAAAACCAGTGGCATGGGTAAACATGCACCAATGAACTTTGCAGTAAAGAGCGTTCAGAAAAAACTTGTCCGCTTTGATTACAACGGTAAATTCCGCTCTTCACTAAGTATTGTTGGCGAATTTCATCTGCCACTACTTTCAACTGTGTAACTTCTAAAATTTTGATTTCAAGTGACCTTTACGATTTTCTCAAGGCTACTTGAAGCCATGATTGCTATAACTTTTGAACGATAGCACCATTGGATGAATTAGTGGCAATCAATTTAGGTTCGGGGGAACCATTACCAAGTGCTATTTTGTATCTGCTTGCGACCTCTTTTAGGACTTTCTCAAGGGCATCTTTGCGAACCATCGCTAAACAAGCGCCACCAAAGCCTGCCCCTGTCAAGCGTGCACCCAAAACTCCGTCAATGCTCATAAGGGCTTTTACCATTGCATCCAGTTCACGGGAACTAACTTCGTAATCGTCACGCAAGGAAGCATGGGACGCAAGCAAAAGTGAGCCCGCTCTTTTGAGTGCACCTTCACGCATAGCCTGTTGGAAAGCCCAAACACGGTTGTTTTCGGTGATGACATGTCTCGCTCTCCTCCTGATCGGTTCAGGCATTTCGTTGAAAACTTGCCCCAGTTCTTCAAGGGCAACATCACGAAGGCTTTTGATAGGTCGTTCAAGTAACTTGCTCAACCATTGGACTGCCTCTTTGCATTGTTGAAGTCTGATGTTGTATTCAGAAGCAGCCAAAGTTCTCGGCACGCCAGTGTCAGCAACAACAAAAGCAATTCCTTTAGGCAAAGGGACATGCCTATGGCTCAAATCACGACAATCTAAAAGTAAAGCGTGATCGGCTTTACCCATTAAGGCAATCATTTGGTCCATGATGCCACATTGAACTCCAGCAAACTTGTGTTCTGCCAATTGACACCATTGAGCCAAAGTTGGTTGAGGGACATCGGCACTGACGAAATACAAAAAGGTCATTGCGAAACCAACTTCAATGGCAGCCGAAGAACTCAAACCAGCACCGATGGGAATGTCGCTGGCAACAACAGCATCAATGCCTTTGAGTCCAATGCCGTTTTGCTGAATTGCCCAAGCGACCCCACGATGGTAGTTGCGCCAGTTGGTGTTATCATCACGAACAATTTCGTCAAGGTCAAATTCATCCCAGTCATCCAAATCGGCAGCGATAACCCGAACTGTCCTGTCATTTCTGGGTCTTGCAGCGACGCAAAGGAAAAGGTCAACAGCAATAGGCAAGACGAAACCTTCATTGTAATCTGTATGCTCGCCAATCAAATTCACTCGCCCAGGAGCAAAAGCCACTATTTCAGGATTAGTGCCGAAAATTTGATGAAACCTCTCCAAAGAGCGTTGATAGGATTTGGTTTCCAAAAGCAAGTTCAAAGCCACCTCCTGTGAGCAAATTGAGTTACAGACGAAAGGGAAATCACAGCGAAAAGCCTGCAACTATTTTGCAACAAGCGACTTGCATTTTACAAAAGCCACCAACAAATTTGTAGCAAAGAATGCTTTAGCAATAAAACTTCATCTCAGTTTATATAGCATAGCAATTGCCCCGACAAATCCAAACAAATTGGGCAAATGGCTGCCAACGAGAGGTGGAACTCTACCTGATTCACCAAGTTGACAACCTATGTTCCAGATAAGGTAATAAAGCAAGAAAAGGACAACGCTTATGCCAACGGCAATTCCTCCGCCACGCTTTAATCTTAGGGCGATAGGTGAGCCTAATATAGCGAGGACAAAACAACTTAAAGACATGGCAAATCGGTTGTGCCATTCAACAACATACTCAGCAATGATTTCTCTTGGAACGCCCCACTTTTTCAACTTTTTGATTTCCTCTGATAATGCTGTTAAGGTCAATCTGTTGGGAGCGAGTCTCTTTTTGTCGGCACTTAACTCTGTTGGGGGACGCAGGGATGTTGACCGGGATAAATGCTCAAAGTTTTCCCTAATTAAAGGCTTTTCTTTGTCAACAGTTATAACTTGAACGAAGCCATCGTAAAACTCCCATCTTTTTCCGACCCATAAGGCTCGTTTTGCTTCAAGGTAAATTCGCTCACCTTTTTCATTCAACTCCAAAAGCCATAAGTCTTTTAGTTCACCTTTAGATGGGTTGAAAGTTTTTGCATTCAAAATCAGGCGTGGCGCTTTAATTGGTTCGGCGATGAAAAGCCCAAAAGTTTCGCCAGACTTTCTCCTGTAACTCCAAAGAAGGGCATCAGCAGCACCATATGTTGTCGGCACGACGAAAGCATTGAGCCAAAAGGAAATGAATGAAACCAATATAGCCATCGTTCCGATGGGTATAAGAAGCCTAAAGAAACTTATCCCCGCTGCTAAAAAAGCGGTAATTTCCAAATCATTGCTCATGCGACCTATTGTCATAACGACAGCGAAAAGGGTTGTGACAGGAATGCTCCAAACAAATATGTAGGGCAAAGCCAAAAGAACCCAACGAATTACTTCGTCAGGTGGTGCCCTTAATTCAAAAAGTAATTCAACGCTTTTTCTCAAAACTTCGCCTATCAGCAAGAAACCAGAAAAAACTGCTAATCCAACGAGCCAAGCGCCAGCCAATTCTCGCAAAAGGTATCTGTCCAAAATGGTCATTGTTTGTTCAACTCCTTCAAAAAATTTTGCAATCACAGTTCAAAACTTTCGCCCAAATAATAGCGGCGAGCGATAGGGTCATTGACTATCTCTTGAGGTGTTCCCTGAGTTCGTATAATCCCTTCTGAGATGATATAACTTTGGTCAGTGATTTTCAAAGTCTCTCGGACATTGTGGTCGGTGATAAGTATGCCTATGCCTTGCCTTTTCAAATGAGCGATAATTCTCTGCAAGTCCTCAACAGCAAGTGGGTCAACGCCAGTAAAAGGTTCATCAAGGAGCAAAAATTTCGGATTAGTTGCTAATGCCCTTGCGATTTCTACTCGTCTCCTTTCACCTCCTGACAAAGATTGTCCTAAATTGTGGCGAACTTTCGTCAAGTTCATCTGTTCCATCAATTTCTCAGTGATCTCCCGCCTTTGCCTTGCTGGAACGCCCTGCATCTCCAAAACCAGTAGAATGTTTTCTTCAACGGTCAACTTGCGAAAGACTGATGGCTCTTGTGGAAGGTAACTTATGCCCATTTGCGCTCTGCGATACATAGGCAAGTTAGTTATATCTTGCCCATCAAGGAAGACCTTCCCGCTGTTTGGAGAAATGAAACCTGTGAGCATGTAGAAGGTTGTCGTTTTGCCAGCCCCGTTTGGACCGAGCAAGCCGACAACTTCCCCTTGGCGGACTTGAAAAGTTAAACCATTTACTACCCACCTTTGCCCGTATCGCTTCATCAAATTGCGACCTTCCAAAGTTGACAAGGAGTTTGCGCTCATTTTTTATTCACCACTTTCGCTGCGCCAGTCCAGTTTAACTCCTTTGAGCGAGAATCGCATCAAATCTGTGTTTCCTTCCAAATAGTCAGCAAAGGCATTAAACTTTTCGCTTTGGATTTTGATTTGACCTTTACCAATCAGTTTTCCTGTCTCCCAATTCCAGTTCAAAACTTTCAATTGCATTTTCAACTTCGGCAATACGGCTACTATCGTGATGCCATCCTTCATCTCCATTTCTCGCTCTTTGAACCGAACGATAATGATTGGAGCGTGGAAAATAGTTATGACTTTGCCCTTGCGAATGACTTGGCAAGTCCCATCTTTGGTTGTAGCAACTCGCTTATCTGGATCATAATGGCTGGTAGTAAATTGAAGTTCCCACCTTTCTTCTCGTTGCGGAATTTCGGCAACTAAATGCCCCCCTTTGACTCTCAGTTCCTTATTTCCATTGCTCTGAAGGTTGTTGAATCCTTGTCTTGAGTTTTCAGGGTTGATGCTGATTGTCACAGCCATCCGCCATGCTATTAAAAGCGAAACTAACAAAACTCCGAAGCCGATAAAGAGCCAATTTTCCTGTCGCAATTTTCTCAACACCTTTTCCTTATTAGCCTTTTCTTTTCATCTTGACTTCACTCTTGTTGGAAGTGCTGTTATAATTTTGCGTCGGGGAAAAGGCTGGGGCGTGGTGCAGTTGGTAGCACGCGGGACTCTGGATCCCGAAGTCCCTGGTTCGAAGCCAGGCGCCCCAGCCATTTTGCTAAATCCCTTTAGTTAGGATAGTCTGAAGCCAACAATATGGCAGCGCTCACCCAAACGACATTTTCGCTAAAGGCAAAGTTCAAAATCTTGCGAGGTTACTATCCTTCAAAATAAACTCGTCACCTTGCACTTGATATCGTTTTTCAAATACTACTTTTGAGCCTCGCTCTCCAGTAATTCAACATGTCGTTAAGGGTTTGTTCGTAAGGAATTTGAGGCTCCCAACCCGTTTGTCTGCGAAACTTAGTGTTGTCTCCGAGCAAGACTGGAACATCTGAAGGTCGCATCCTCGCTGGGTCTTGACGAATTTCAACCTTAACTTTAGCCATGCTCAAAAGCATTTTGAGAACTTCTTCAATGCTCCAAGTCTTTCCGGAGCAAATGTTGTAAACTTCGCCAGGTTCTCCCTTTTCCAAAGCCAACCAATAAGCCTGAACAATGTCTCGGACATCAGTGAAATCCCTTTTCGCCTCCAAATTGCCAACATAAATCACTGGCTCTTGCAAACCCGCTTCAATGCGAGCAATCTGCCAAGCGAAACCTGAGTCAACGAAGGCTTCTGGTCTGCGAGGTCCGCTGTGATTGAAAGCCCTTGTGCGGACAATGAACATTTTGTAACTGCGATGATACTGCCAGCCGAGCAAGTCTTGGGCGACTTTGCTAACGGCATAAGGAGAAAGCGGTCTTAGCAGATTAGTCTCTTTAATCGGAAGTTCATTCTCAAATTGCAGCCCATACTCTTCGCTTGAACCTGCATTCAAAATTCTGCTTTCCAAATCCAGTTGCCTAACTGCCTCAAAAAGGTTGATTGTCCCGATGACATTAATGTGCATGGTGTCGGCAGGTGCAGTCCAACTGGTGGGGACAAAACTTTGGGCTGCAAGGTGAAAAATCCAATCAGGCTTCACCTCTTTAACGGCGTTTCGCACAGAAATAGCGTCACGAAGGTCGCATTCAATCAAGCGGATTTGAGTGAGAAGATGTTGAATGTTGTCAAGGCGAGAGCGCCACCTGTATGTCCCGAAAACTTCAACACCTTTGTTCAAAGCCAACTCAGCAAGGTGCGAACCGACAAAACCTGTTATGCCTGTAATGAGAACCCGCATCAACTATCACCACCAATCTATCGTGATTTTGCTTGTAAATTTTTGCACCATTTCAATTAGTAGTGAAGGATAAACTTTGCTTCTTGTAGGCAATGCTCCAATTCCTGATTTGGGTGAAAAGCGAACGAAAAAAGACTTTCGCTTGCAAAAGGAAACGCTACACTAAATTAGGGGTGATTAGAGATGAGCAAGAATGGAAAGGCGCTGGGAAGAGTCATTACGGCGATGGTTACGCCTTTCAATGAAGATGGGCAAGTTAATTACGCTGAAGTGGAAGGACTTGTTGAGCACCTAATTCAAACTGGCTCAGAAGGCATCGTCGTCGCTGGCACAACTGGTGAATCGCCAACTCTGTCCCACAAAGAGAAACTTGAACTCTTCCGAATTGTCAAGCAATCGTCTGCTGGTCGTGTGAAAGTCATTGCTGGCACAGGAAATTACAACACTGCTGAAAGCGTTGAATTGACGAAAGAAGCAGAAGAAATTGGCGTTGATGGGATTTTACTCGTTTGTCCCTACTACAATCGCCCAAACCAAGAAGGTTTGTTCCAGCACTTCAAAACAGTCGCACAAGCAACATCCTTGCCTGTTATCGCCTATAACATCCCAAGCCGAACAGGACGAAACATTGAAGCCAGCACAACTTTGAGGCTTGCAGAAGAAGTCCCCAATATCGTCGGCATTAAAGAAGCAAGTGGCGACATGAAGCAAGTTGCTGAAATTTGCGCTAAAGCGCCTGAAGGTTTTGAAGTTTGGAGTGGTAACGATGAAGACACTTTCCACATCGTAGCCTTAGGTGGGATAGGCGTTATAAGCGTTGTCTCGCATATTTGTGGTCAGGAATGCAAGCAGATGATTGAAGCACTTGAAAAAGGCGATTTACAAACTGCAAGGCAAATTCACTTCAAACTAATGCCACTCATTCGCACTCTGTTCCCACCAACAAGCCCTAACCCAGCACCTATCAAGGCAGCGATGAACTTACTCGGTTTCAAAGTTGGAGCACCTAGATTGCCACTTGTCCCATGCACTGATGCTGAAGTTGAAGCCATCAAAAAAGCATTGCAAACAATTGGTAAGTTGCAATAACTTGATTGTCATGTCACTGAACTTGTCAAAACCGAATAAATTTGTTTAACCCAAGTTGCTACCTTGATTTGAAGGGATAAAAATTACCTCCGAAAGTAGCAACTTGGGTTTGTTTAGTCTAAGACTTTCGCCCTAAATCAAATGCATAACTCCTGTAGTCGTCAACTAACTTTTAACTTTGGAGTGGGGTATAGAGAAGCGAAAAATTTTTCGGTTCAGCATGAGCCGAACTTTTGAGACAACGACAAACCTTTGGATTGTAGTGCAGAGTTACTATTTGCAAGTAAGTAAAGGTTGGATTACAATTAATGGACGAGGAGTTGCGCTAAGCGGGGAGCTCGCCGTGCCCTGAACCCGCAACCGGCGATAGCGGGGCTGAACTCCCTGCCTGCGGGTTCGCTTTGTGGGGACAGGCTGATGAACGGAGCGATGAAGGCTGGGTCCTGCGCGATGGTAAAGGGTCAACCCCGCCAGGCCTGGAAGGGAGCAACGGTCAGCCCTCACTACCATGCGCCGCAGGGATACCTGGCTGGAGCCACCGACTTCAGTAACGCCCGTAAGGCGAATTCAAAGGTGGGGTGCGCAACTCCTCATCTTCGTTGCGATTGCAGTTGCAGTTTCCACTTTGCTTGCTCCGTAACTGATTTGGATGCATTAACCATGAAACTTTTGAGAATTTTTTGCTAAAGCGATTTGAGCCAGTTCATAATCTTCGGGCTTGTCAACATCAAAAGCCAATTCAGGCAAATCAGCAATGACAGCCTTACAGCGACATTTGAGCAACTCTTCGCCTCGCTTTTCAAGTTCATTGACTGACACGAGGAAAGCGTTGCCCACAATTGGCATGTGACTAAAAAGCCATTTGAAGAGAAGTTTCCAACCTGCAATTTGTCCTAACTGCCATAAAGACTTTCTGGAACGAATTGCCTTATCAGCGAGAGCAAATATGTTAGGCAAAACCTTCGCCTGAATCAAAAATAAGTTTCCGCCAGTAAAAGTTCCTTCACGCAATCTCAAACTTGTTCTGCTAACTCCACTTAGCCCTAAACGCTGGAAGGCAGAAAGCGGAACAGCAGGGTAAACAATGTCAGCACCAGTTTTCAAAGCCTCTTTCAAAAATGCTTCAAGGCTTGAAGTTGTCACGAAGGGCATATCGGCAGCGCAAAGCATAAGGCAATCTTCTCCTTCAGGTTCAACGGCTTTAATGCCAATTTGAGTATTCGCCCACAGGTCAGATGAGGCTTCGGCTTTGATGCAATTTTCTGGCAGAACAGATAAAACTTCTGGATAACCGACGATGGCTATTTTCTTCACGATTGAGAGTTTCTGGAGAGCGTTGAAAATATGCAAAACTACGGGTATGTCATTGAATACCAGCAACGCCTTCGGTTTACCGACCCACTGAGCCATCCCGCCAGCCAAGATGATAGCCTTTATACTTTGCGAAACCACTCTTCTCGCCACTCCTTCGTCTCTTCACTTTCCTTCGTTTCATCCTTTTGTCGTTCGTTCATGGAAGAAATGCTTTTGGCAATTTGGTTCCAATGAGTTCGCTTTCTTCTACGAGCCTGTAAAAAATCAAAAGTTGACCATTGCCTCCACAAACCGAAACAGAGCAAAATCACAAACCCTGCTTCACAAATTTTTTCAAGGAGAAAGAATTCGGGGATAGGTGCTAAAAGATTTCCTACCCTCAAAATTTCCCTCAAAACGAGAAAAACCACCCCCCAAACCACAAATTGCCATGATTTTCCCAATTCTCCTGTCCTTAACAGAGAATACAACCTAACACCGAAAGAAAGCGCCAACAAAACCAAAATCAGCAAAACAAAGTTGAAAATTAAATTGACGCTCATCTGCTTTTCACCGCCGTTAAGTTTTCGTTTCGCTTCCAAATCCATAGTTCGTAACGAAGCCCAACAGCATCAACTTGCTCTGGCAATTGAGAGCAAATGGCATCAAACCAATCAGATGCAAAATCTGAGCCAACTATTTGCCCCAACATGGAATAGATAGCACTTAACAAAGTTCGTCCAAACAAAGCCAGTTCGCCAAGAGTTTGCCACCACTTATGTTTGCTGATAGGTTTCAATCCGTGAAAACCAATCGGAATTTTACGAGCCTTAAGCCACTCGTTCAAAAAATTGATAAAGGCTTGACAAAACTTTTGACCCATCATTCTCTCAATTTCGCATAAAAGGGCATTAACAAAGGTGTTAATGGTGTGCCAAAGCGAAATTTCTTCTTCATAAATTAATCGCTCAATTGAGACTGGCTTAGTGTAAAAGGAAAGGGAAGCCAAGGAAGAAGAGCCAAACAACTTGGGCAACTGAAATTTGGCTGCTTTGGCTATCTCTTGGTCAAAAGCACTAATATTAGCCTCTAACCTTTCAATAGCGAGCGTTGGACTTAATGGTGGGCGATACCATCTCGGCGTTAGTGTCGCACTGAGCATTTCTGCTACTGCTACAATTCTGCCTTCAAAGGGAATTTCGCTACCGCTTTTGCCGAAGGGATAACCTTTACCGTCAAATCGCTCGTGGTGATGACGGATTGCTTCAATTGTTTCAAATTGGAGATGAAAGGCTGAAGTCACACGAGCGCCTAATGAAGGATGGCGTTGGATTTGGGCATACTCTTCTTCTGTTAAAGGCTTAGGCTTTTGAAGTAACTCTTTAGGAATTGTAATCTTGCCAACATCGTGAAGCAGTCCAGCAATGGCAATTTGCTCAATTTCCTTTTCAGTCAAAGTCAAAGCCTGTGCGGTCAAAGCAGCAATTTTAGCCGCTAATAATCCATGTTCAATCGCCCAAGTTTCTCTTTTTGAGAGTGTAGTTAACAACTGCCAAAATCTCGGGTCAGGCGGTTCTCCCCAATCCCAATAAATGTTCATCATCCTTGCTCCACCTGCCTTATGACAATGCTGCGTTTGACAGTGCAAGTTAAGTAAGCCCAAGCAGCATTAGACCTGACTGATTCAAAGGCTTTTTCAGCACTTTTGCGATCAAAGAAAATTCCAAAAACAGTTGTGCCACTGCCTGACATCAAAGCCGTTATTGCGCCTGCTGCCATCATTTGTTGCTTCAATTTTGACACATCAGAGACACGATTGGCTGCAATGCTTTCAAAGACATTAACAGCAAGTTTCTTAATTGCTTCAATGTCTCGCTTCCACAAAGCCTGAAGTAACAAATTCGGGTCGGTGCTAATGCGAAAAGGGCGAGCATCCCAAAGAGAAAAAGCAAGTTGAGTTGGCATATCGGCGTTGGGCTTTGCTAAGACCAGCCAAAGTTTGGGAATTTTGACTGGAGTTAAGATTTCGCCCATCCCTTCAACTATGGCTGCCCCAGTTGGGACAAGAAAGAAAGGAACATCAGCACCAATCTTTTTCGCTATTGAAACCAATTTGCGCCATGAGTAGCGTGTTTTCCAAATTCGCCTTAAAGCAAGCAAGACAGCAGCGCCATTGCTACTTCCACCGCCTAAACCTGCTTGGGTAGGAATTGACTTTTTCAAACTTACTGAGAGATTCAAGGTTCGCTTTGTTAATTCCGAAAACAAAATTGCAGCACGATAGGCAGTGTTACTTTCGTTAAGAATATGTCCAAAGGGGTCAGTCAAGAGGAATCTATCGGAAGGTTCAAACTCTATTTCGTCCCAAACACCTACTGCAGTCACAAGGGAGCGAAGGTCATGATAGCCATCATCTCTTTTGCGAACAATTTCCAAACACAAATTCACCTTGGCTGCACACTTGACCGAAAGTTTTTCCATTTCTTTTTCCACCTGCGGTTTATAGAGCCTGCAAATTTCTCGCAGCAGAAATGATAACTTGCGAACACAAGTCAATACCCAGTTTAGCCACATTGAGCACCAGATGGTAAAGAGATGGGTCGTTCCAATCAACGCCGTAAAAGTGGCGCAAATAATCGGCTCGCCTTTTATCTTCTGCGATAATTTTCTGCTTAGCCTTCTCAGGAGTTAATTTTTCAACTTGTATGACCCTTTGAATTCGCCAATCAAGGGGTGCGAAGAGCCTGATGTGAAGTGCACCTTGAAAATCCCTCAACACCAAAGCACCTCCACGCCCAACGATGATCACTCGTCCCTTTTGAGCCAGTTTCTTCAAAGCCAGTTGAGTGAACTTGAGGCATTCTTCGTGATCAAGGAATTTGCTTCCCTCCCGTTGCCACTGTTCTCTTGTTGGCAGTAAAAAAGGAGTCTCACGCAAAGGTCCAGGCGACCAGGCTATCGCTTCTTTTGGGACACCAAACTTCACCAAAGCCCTCAAAAACCTTTCAATTGGTGATACTACACTTTCGTCATATTGAGCAACTTCTTCTTCACTTGTTTGCGATTCAGCAGCGATGTGAGCGAGCAGTTCCTTGTCAACGACTTCATAGCCGAGGGCTTCAGCAACTTTTGCTGCAATTTCGTTGGCAGCGCATCCATAAACTCTGCTGATGGTAATGACACTCATGCCCTTGTCACCTATATGTGGGAGATTAAAGCCCTTTTCAATTTTGAATTCTGAGTTTAGCAAAACGCAAGGGGTTAGGCCAAAAAATGAGTCTCCTAAGAGCGAGAAATCAAAACTTCTTTCAAAGCCGAAAGAAAGCGTTCAACAGTTTCTTGAGTTCCGATGTCAACACGCAGATGCGTGGGCAAGCCGAAAGGTTCACAGGGTCGGACAATTATTCCCTTGTGAAGCAATGCCTCTGCAACTTCCTTTGCTGGTCGGTTAACATTTATCAAAACAAAGTTGGCTTCAGTCGGGACATATTGAAGCCCCAACTTCTCTAATCCACGATACATAAGCCTTTTGCCTGCCCAAACGGTTTTGCGAACTCTGTCAAGGAATTCAAAGTCATCAATGGCAGCCTCTGCTGCGATAGCAGCCAAACTGCTGACATTGAAAGGCTCACGAACTTTGAACAAGTGCTGAGTAATTTCTGACCGTGCAAAACCATAGCCCACTCTCAAACCAGCAAGCCCATAGGCTTTTGAGAAAGTGCGAAGGACGATAACAGGATAGCCTTCACGAACATAGTCAAGAGACTTTGGGTAATCTTGGGACTCAACAAACTCAGAATAGGCTTCATCAAGCACAACTATGACACCTTTAGGAACTTCCTCAAGCAAAGTTTTGACGCTTCTGTCCCGTAAAATCGTGCCAGTAGGGTTGTTCGGATTGTCAATAAAGAGAACCTTCGTGCGCTCTGTCACAGCGTCAAGCAAACCTTCAATATCGTGAATGTAGTCACGGAGCGGAACTTTGATGCAAACGGCATCCATAAGAGTGCTGAGGATGTCATACATGACGAAAGAAGGAGTGCTAAAGACAACTTCGTCGCCAGGCTCAATGAAAGTTTGAACAATGTGCAACAAAATTTCGTCAGAGCCACGACCCAGCAAAATCCAATCAGGTGGGACATTGTAAATGGAAGCCAATTTTTGGCGGAGACGATAATATGAATCGTCAGGATAGCGATAGACTTCCCACAGAAATTTCATGGATGCTTCAATTGCTTTCGGCGAAGGTCCAAGAGGGTTTTCGTTGGAGGCAAGTTTAATTACTTCTGACAAACCCAGTTCACGCTGCACTTCTTCAACGGGCTTGCCAGGCACATAAGGTCGCAACCTATGCACAGCCTTGCGAACTCTTTCCGACCAGTCCATTTATCACTTTCCCCTTTCTCCGAAATCAACAGGGCAGAAATAAACCGTTTTGCATTAATGGGATTTTTGAATGTGGGCCGGGCAGGATTTGAACCTGCGACCCCAGGATTAAGAGTCCCGTGCTCTTCCGAACTGAGCTACCGGCCCAAAGAAGGCGCAAAAAAGTTTAACACTCGTAAAAGCCTTTGGAAAGGTAAAAACGAAACTCGTCCAAAACTTGCAGATAGATACAAAGCACCAATAAACTTTGCAAGTAAAGAGCGTCAACAAAATTCAAACACGCTCAAAGCGTTTGTCAAGTTCGGATTTGGTTAAAGCGATGATGATGGGTTGACCGTGAGGGCAAAGGGAAGGGTTGTCAAGTTCAAGCAAATCATCAAGCAACTTTTGCATCTCTTCTTGGGACAAAATTTCGCCAGCCTTTACTGCTGCTTTGCAAGCAATTAGCGAT
>JANXCD010000070.1 GCA_025060305.1 Armatimonadota bacterium
AAGCAGTTGGTTGAGCGTGGAAGCGACGGTCACTTGGGTCATGATATTCTCGTTCGCAATCAGGGCACATCGGGAAAACTGCCATCGTAGTGCGTTCTCGGTCATAAGGGACATCAACGATGATGGTGAAGCGAGGTCCGCAATTGGTGCAATTAAGGAACGGATAGCGGTAGCGCCGATCCTTTGGGTCAAAAAGTTCTCGCAAGCAATCATTGCAAGTGGCGACATCAGGAGAAATGAGGACAACTCGCTCTGCATCTTGGTGGCTCTCAACGATTTTGAATTCAGTATCGCCGTTTAACGGAATTTCTTGCCACGAGATGCTTTCAACAACAGCGAGCGGTGGCGCATCGGCTTTTAGTGAGCGGATAAAGGCTTCCAAAGCACTAATTTCGCCTTCGGCTTCAACGACAACGCCTTGCGGATTATTGAAAACCAATCCAGTTAAACCCAAAAGATGTGCCAATCGCCAAACGAAAGGTCTAAATCCGACTCCTTGCACTATTCCAGTGACCTTGATTTGCCATCGCCGTTTCATAATCATCGCATCCGTCAGTTGATTACTTTGAACTAACAAGCCAATCAGCATCAAAGGGTTGGCACAGTTAATTATGCGACTTTCGGTTGGCTTCAGGTTCAATCTAAAGTCCATTTCAAAAACCGAGAGATTACTGGCAAAATTTCTCAAAATCAAAGTAAAGGCAATCAATCTTGAGTTTTGGGTATTGCGTTTCACATTCGTTGCGGCTATAATTCATCCTGCCTACAAGGTAGCGAGACGGTTGCGGATGGATGACAGGAAGTCCGGTGAAAGTCCGGCGCTGTCGCGCAGCGGTAACTAGGGACGAAAGCCGCTTGGTGCTGTTGTCTTCAACCCTGCAACAGCATGACATGCCACTGGTGCCCAAAAGGCGCTGGGAAGGTGCGGTGAGTAGGATGATCTGGAAGCCCGAAGACTGGTCCATTCGCCTCCGTTGCTCGTTCGCCTCGCGGGTTGGGCGAAGGAGCGAAAAATTGAGACACTGCCTGTTAGCGCCTGACATTGACAGTTTTCTATTGCAGTTGTGACTTGACAATTGAACAAGTTGAGGGATCGGTTCGCGAAATGAAGGCAGTGTCTCCTCAAAGAATTCAGAACTCAAGAATCTCCATTCGCCCTCCCTAAAAGTGAAAAACTTTACAGGCAAGGAGGGATTAGCGATGTTGGTGCAAAGTGACTTGCGTCGTGGTCTCGGTGGGTTTACGCTCATTGAACTTCTCGTGGTAATTGCGATTATCGCCATTCTGGCGGCAATTCTGTTCCCCGTGTTCAGTCGTGCTCGTGAAAAGGCTCGCCAAGCCTCTTGCATGTCAAACCTCAAGCAAATTGGACTTGCCGGGCTACAGTATGCTCAAGATTATGACGAACGCTTGTTCCCCTTCGCTTACGATGACTGGACACACTACTGGTGGGGTTATGTTGACTATGCAAACCAAACCGTTGACTTCAATCGTGGCTTTTTGCAGCCTTACATGAAAAACGCTCAAATCAAAGCCTGCCCATCATTCAGGGAGAACCCGAACTTTCGTTACAGTCATCTCGGCTACGGTCTCAACTATGCATACCTAAGCCCTGTGATAATGACACCCCCTTGGACTCCAATTGCTGTTTCACTTGCCCAGATTTCTAATCCGGCTGAAACCACTTGGATTGCTGATACCGCTCAATGGCGAACATGGGGTTCTGGAGCACCAGTTTTTGAGGGCACAGGCTACCTTGAACCGCCGTCTTACAACAACCCAACTTTTCATGCTCGCCACACTGAAGTTGGCAATGTTTTGTGGTGTGACGGACATGTTAAGGCGTTCAAGCCAGTGTTTCGCAGCGGCTCGGCTTTTCAACCTCATCGTGAGCGACTGTTGGGAGACATTGACCGAGATGGTAACCTTACAACAGACGAATTGTTTGACTTGAACTGAAGACTTCGTGAGTTGAAATTGGGCTTGCAGTTCCGCAACATTTCATTGGGATGCGCCAGCGGCGAGTGCGGGATTTTTTACCTCGTCTCACTTCGCCTGACTTTGACACCAATTGAGTTTTCTGCTCTTTACCCAAAGTTTGTTATGGCGAAAAATTTCTTTGGCACAAGTAACTCATCTTCAATGCAAGGTGGGCTCAATGAAACGAAAAAGCAAACTGTTAGCGCTGTGTTTGGTGATTGCTTTCGTTTTGAAATTGGTAGGCAGTGGAGTTGCTATGAGTCAAACTTTGAGGTTGAAGGACTTGACTGTTTCCAAAGTATCAATTAGACCAAACCTTGTGCCTAATTTCAGTTTTGAAGAAGTATCAAGCGATGGCATCCCGATTGGTTGGCAATGGGACAAGCGTAACACAAACGCAACCTGCAAGGTTGACGAAACTCAGGCTCGCAGTGGCAAATATTCGCTCAAGTTCACCAACGGCACTCCATCTGGAGCACATGTTTACGGGACGATTTGGGTTGTTGAACCAATTCACTTGCAAGCGGGCAAACCATACACGCTCAGCGCTTTTGTCAAGTCAGACGATCCTGGCATCGCTTGGATTGGTGGAGGCGCAAGTTGGCAATTTCGGCTGCGCATTCCTTCAACTCAAGGCAAATGGCAGCAAATTAGCATGACTTTCGTTCCATCGGAGCAAGACGCTAATTTCGTTTTGCGAATTTTAACTGAAAGCCCAACAGAAGGCTTTTGGGTTGACGATTTGAAGTTAGAAGAAGGTAGCGAGCCGACACCTTGCCAGCCAGCCGATGAAAGAGTTGTTTTAGAGCCGAAAAAGTTTGAATGGGATGTTGAAGGCGACGGAGAATTCACGCTTGCCTTTGACCTGATTTTGCCTGAGCCTTTGCCGAAGGCTCTTTTCAGGGCGCAAATTGGGAAAACGAGAATTTTCCAAAAATCGCTCCCAATTCAAGAAGGAGCAAATCTTGTTTTTGTCAAAGGCGAAGCAGTTGGAGTTGACCAATCGCCGAAAACTTTCGTTTTGCAATTGTTTGACAGTCGCAAAGAAATTGCGAGCGCAGAAATGACTTTGCGTTTCTTCTCTCCACGAGACGCTTTATTTCGCTTGAACGCCTTGCGCCAAAAAATTCCGAAATTCAAGCGCCAAATTGAAAGTTTGCGTGCCAAGAACATGGACACCAGTTACCCAATGGTCACTTTCACTGTTTTGGAAAATTTCGTCAATTATGCCGAAGAAGACATCAGCCATAAGGAAATCCGTCGTGCTCTCATGCAAATTTCCGACATGGAAGTGATGGCGAAAAGGTTAGAGCGTGAGTTGAGCGAAGCGTTAGCAGGCAAGCGAATTTTTCCTAAAGTCCCAAGATGGGCAGGAACTGAACGACCGAAGATTGTCGGTCCTTCCTTTATCGCTCCCGTTATTTTTCCGTCCCCTCCCTCTCCCCCTGTCCCTCGTCCCGTTTTCTTTATCGGCTACGGTCACTTTGGTCAAGTTCGTGCCGACATTGAAAAGTTCCCAAATTACGGCATCAACATCATCCAGATTGAGTTTGGACCTAACAGCATTTTTCCGAGCGAAGGTGTCGTTTCCGATGCTCCAATTCGTGAAACCCTTTCTATCCTTGACCGAGCAGCGAAAGCAGGCGTTGCTGTCAATTTGCTCATCAGCCCACACTATTTTCCTGAATGGATGCTTGAAAAATATCCGCACTTGCTCAAGAGAAGGGAAGGCTTTTTGCAATATTGCCTTCACGCTCCTGAAAGTCAAGATTTGCTCAAGCGTTACATCGCTACAATCATCCCGCCTTTGAAAGACCATCCTGCACTTCACAGCATTTGCCTAAGCAACGAACCTGTCAATGTTGAAGAGCCTTGCGAATTTGCTCTTCGGGATTGGCACAATTGGCTTCGCAACCGACACGGCAACATCCAAAACCTCAATCAACGCTGGGGAACGAACTACCTTGATTTTTCCAAAGTTCCGTTACCTAACCCATTTGACTTGTCCCATGTCCCTCGTCCCATGTCCCTTGATGTCTTCCGTTTCAATCAAGATTGGTTTGCAGGCTGGCATAAGATGCTCGCCGATATGGTCAAAGCGATAGCACCTGATTTGCCAGTTCACGCCAAAGCGATGACTTGGACGATGCTCAATGATGGAGATGTGCTCTTTGGTGTTGACGCTGAACTTTTTGCTTCCTTCAGCGATATCAACGGAAACGACAGCGTGAACTTTTACTCGCACGGAGTTGGCGAATTTGCACAAAGTTGGTTGCTCAACGCTATGGCTTACGATTTGCAGCGCTCTGTCAAAGATGCACCAGTCTTCAACAGTGAAAACCATGTTATTGCTGACAGAGAAAACAAATATGTTCCGCCCGAACATGTTCGTGCAGTTTTGTGGCAAGATGCCGTTTACGGGCAAAGCGCTACAACAATTTGGGTTTGGGAACGAACTTTTGATCCAAAAAGCGATTTCGCTGGCAGCATAATGCATCGTCCCGCTTGTGCTGAAGCGGTTGGGCTAACTTGCCTTGATTTGAACCGACTTGCAGAAGAAATTACAGCGCTGCAAAAAGCGCCGCCACAAGTTGCAATTCTTCACAGTATTTCGTCGCTTGTTTGGGACGGCGGTCGCTACACCGATTGCCGAAACAAACTTTACACAGCACTAACTTTTACAGGTGTCAAAATCGGCTTCGTCACTGAAAGGCAATTGGAGCGTGGAATTTTGCCTAATGAGCCAGTTTTATTTGTGCCGAACATCGTACACCTGTCGGATGCTGCCTTTGAAGCCTTGAAACGCTACAAAGGTCGCATCGTTTTCGTCGGCAATGATAAATTGCTTAGCCGAAACGAGTATGGAGTAACAAGGGACATGGGACAAGGGACACAAGGCAAGGAAAAGGATAAATGGGACGATTTGGAGCAAATTGAATTTGAATATGGCAAGACCAGTTGGCTTGAACTGTGGCAAGTGCTATTGGCGAAACTGAAAGCGTGGGGCGCTAAATCACTCATTGAAGTTCGCAACGAAAAGGGAGAACCGATTTGGGGCATTGCTTGGAGATGTGCCAAAACTGAAGGCGGCACCATTGTCAACCTTTGTAACTATCGCCATGACGCTATGACAGTAACATTGTGGTGCAACGAAGAGCAAGTCAAAGGCGTAGATTTGCTCAATGGTGAAAAATTGGGTCAGACGATTAAACTTAAGCCGTTAGAAATTCGGCTAATAAACTTGGGCAAATAGTTACCATGATTTGGAACGATGCAACATCCCTATCAATCAGGAAGGCAATTGGGAATTAGAGCAGAAAAAGAATTCTGGTTTTGATTGCTTTGATGCATTGTTTTTCTACAATCGCTCTAACCAAATTCGTCTTGCCGTGCTATCATGATGTCTGCAGTTGAAATTTCGCATAAAATCGTTAACTCAAGTTTGTAATTGCAATGCCAAGAGGCTAAAGGCTCAGGGACTGAGGGGAGAACGAAAGGATGGAGCGTGAAAGTGAGATATGGAAAGAGAATCAATTTCGGTCTTGGCTGATGAACTTCAGTTACCTGAGCCGACAAAATTAGTTGCCTTGCCTTCACCTTTTTCCTTTGACAAACTGCCTTTGAACTTGCCATCATACAAAGGCTCAGCCGAGTTACTTTTGTGGCTTTTGCGTCGTCAGTTCGTTGAAATTGAAGATGTCCCAGTAAGGGAAATTGCTCACCAAGCACAAACTTGCCATCAAAACCCAATACAAAAGGCTGATGCTTTGGCTTTGACTGCTGAACTTATATTGCTCAAGTCTGCTTTGCTTCTGCCTCAACCTGAACCTGAAGTTTTTGATTTTGAAGAAGATGAACTGCAAGAGGGTGAGCAACTGAAGCGAAAGTTACTTCGCAATGCTGCCTACGGTCTGGCTGCAAATTTTCTTTCGGAGCGAAGTAAAGTTTGGTCTCAAATGTTCTCAAGACCTACAAATGAAGATTCGCCTTTAACTTTCAAACACTTGCTCTTGAGTGACGAACCAATAGCGTTGTTGACAGAAGCATTGCGAAGGGTTTTAGTTCGCATGGCAGGTATAAAAGTCCGTATTCCAAGACGAAGGCTCACTGTCCCGCAGCGAATCCGAATGCTGTTGCAAATTCTTAAGTCCATGCCTAACCGAATGGCAACTTTTGAAGAGTTATGTTCTGACTGCGAAAGTTTGCTTGAAGTGATAATTACTTTCCTTGCTGTCCTTGAACTTATCAGGCGCAATTGGGCAGGAGCAAGACAAGATGAACCATTTGGGTCAATCATTGTCTTTTTGAAAGGAGCATAATTTTGAAGAGTACCAATTGATGAATGCACTGAGTTCTCCCTCGCTGCTACAACACTTAGCAGATTTGCCCAAAATCGTGGCAGGCAAATAGACAAATTGACGAAAGTGGATTTTGGCATTGACGAATAAGTTAAGAGTGGCTATAATGTCGCAGGTTTTTAATGCCCCTGCAAAAGCGGTGGGCTTGAGGAAGGATGCAAGGGTTAAGAGGCGAACAGCCATGACCGAAAAGCAAAAAGTTCAAATTACACCGCACTTCGTTCGCTTGGATTTGCGTAAGGTCATCAACCATCCAGGCTACACAGCCTTTGCTAAATTTGAGACGGATGTGCAACTTTGGGATGGCGGTCAATGGGTTCATGTCCAAGGCGAAGCCTTTGGCACAAATGTTGATGGAAGGTATGTGCTTGTAACGGGTAAAGTCTTTGGCACTGTTGGGTTTGAATGTAGCAGATGCTTGACGGTTTTCAAGCAAGCGATTGAAGCCACTTTTGAGGCTCAATGTGACATCAAGACTTTCCAAATTCTCGCCGAAGGTCTACCTGTTGGAGAAGGTGAGGAAATCACAGCGATTTTTGATTCAAACAGCGCTGACCTTTGGGAACTTTCAAGACAGGCTTTGCTCGTTCAATTGCCAATGCGACCTTTGTGTCGTGAAGATTGCAAAGGCTTATGTCCATACTGCGGTGCGAATTTGAACGAAACTATGTGCGAATGCCAACCTCCTGCTGACCCAAGATGGGCAGCCCTTGAATCGTTGATGGAAAGGTTTAACCCAAGATGAAATCTTCACAATAAGGAGGAACTGAAACTATGGGATTGCCGAAGCGGAAAATTTCTAAGACTCGCCGAGATAAAAGGCGAACCCATTGGAAACTAACACCTATCACCTTTAACCTTTGCCCACAATGTAAAAAACCAGTGCGACCGCACCGAGCCTGCACTTTCTGCGGTTACTATGAAGGAGTCGGGATGAAAGTTGCTTGGATTAGGGAACAAAAGTTTGAGAAAAAGACAGAATAGCAATCAAACCTGAAGTAAATCAATTAGGACTTATGTAGTTGGCATTGTCTCGGTAGTGTGTGAACTACAATTTGCCTTCAAAAACCGCTTTCAATGGAGCAAAAGGCTCGAGTTGCAGTTTTGCAGTCAGGAAAGACTTTGCAAAATTTGGTTTCATAGGTTGTGTGTGAGACAAAGAGATTTGATTGCAATCCTGCAAGCACCGAAACAATCATTGGGGCTATAAAGAGCAATCGGGTTTTAACCTGACATTATTTCGGTGATATTGAAAACATCTTTTATTTACATAAAGTCGGAAATTTTTCGTCAAATGGAGGGATAACGGATGGCGGAGAGCGCCACCGTAGACATAGAAACTTGTTTGGTTGTGCCTTTGATCTTTCAGCCGACGAACCAAGTCCTTTACTACAACGCGAATGGTTTTGAAGATTTGCGTTGGGGCGAGCCGATAATCGCAGAAACTCGTTTCGGACCGCAAATTGGATGGGTTCGCCGAAAACCCTTTTTAGCCCCAAAGTCCGAACTTTCCAATTACAAACTTCTTCAAAGAGCCAATGCCGATGATATTCGGCGATACTATCAACTTAGGGAAAGGGCTCACCGAGACATGGAGTTTGTCTGCAAGAAAGTCCATGAACATGGACTGCCGATGAGGCTTCTTGAAGCAGAATATCCCCTTGACGAAAACCAGTTAGTCGTTTATTTCACTGCTGAAGGAAGAGTTGACTTCCGAAATTTAGTCGCCGACCTAAAGTATTCCTTCCCAAGACGGGTTATGTTATTTCAAATCGGCGCTCGTGATGCTATACGAACTATTGGCGCCATCGGTCCTTGCGGACGACCATCTTGTTGCTCCCTCTTCCTGAGAAGGTTTGAAAGCGTGACGATGAAAATGACAAAAGAGCAACTGCTTGATTTGAACCCATCAAGGTTGTTAGGCGCTTGTGGTAAACTTAAATGCTGCTTGCGATATGAGCATGACCTATACTGCGAACTGCTAAACCAGTTGCCCAAAATCGGTCAGTGGGTTGAAACTCCAAAAGGGAAAGGTAAAGTTACAGAACTAAATGTCATCCTGCAGAAGGTCACCGTCACTTTGGAAAATGGCGGATATGGTGTTTGGGATGTGAGTGAACTTTTGGGATACGAATCTATTGAAGAGCAGTTCGCACCAAACAATCTATGTTCTGATTGCAGTTGCGCAAACTTTTGCCAATGCGACTTACTTTAAGAAGTTAAAATCCCCATTTCCGAAGGTTTGCATTTGCGATGTTTCGCTAATTTTTGACAATGGTGTGCATATGCAGTTATATGTGTTTTATCTTGCCTTGAAGATAGGACAGCCGAGTTTGCATCTGTTAGCAGCGACCAATCGGTAAAGTTTACGCCCCAAATTTAGTGTCAAAGGTGATTTGCCAAACAGTCCAAACCAACGAAGCAAAGGCAATTGTAACAATACAGCCATCAATCCGTCCCAACCTTCAAGCAACCGTCCACTTGGCAAAATCACTTGCAATGCTTGTTCGCACCTTACTGCTGTCAATTTTGGATGCAAGCACAAAACGATTACATGCTCTGCAGTAATGAGTTGCAATCGCTTCTCTTTGTCCCATCGCTGTAAGGTGTTTTGCATGAAATACTCCGTCAAAACTTTTTCAGACATGTTTAGCCTATCCCTACAGAGCGAATTTTTTGCGGAACGAATTTTTTGGCTAAAGAAGTCAACTTTTGAGTGAAGGGCGAATTTGGTTTGTTTCAGCCTCATGGAAATAGACCATATAGCGCTTTGCCGATGCTTTGAGGCTTAACACCCAAGTCCAAAGCAACTTTTGACCATGCTTTTTCCTTCTCGTAAGCAGCGAACACTTCCTTTGCAGGCTTGCCTGATGCTTTTGAAATTCCGTAGCCAACAATGATACTTGACCAAGTTAGACCTTTTGAACGCATCCCTTGAACATCTTCACGACTGGCATTGAAAAATTGAACAACTCGCTCAAAGACGAGTGAGTTCAATTCGGGCATCGCTGCGGTGG
>JANXCD010000071.1 GCA_025060305.1 Armatimonadota bacterium
ACGAGCGCCAAAATTTCCAAAGCCAAGTGAGCAAATCAAAATCAAAGCGAAAGCGTATGTAAAGAGGGCTTTCGGGGTTAAATAACCACTTTAGACCCTTCGCTACCACGCCAGGGGCGGAAAGCGGAACGCTGTGGCTCGGAACGACTAAGCCAGCGTTGCTATATGACGCTCCAGAACAAATTTCATCCCTTTCAAGTATCAAAACTTTTACGCCCTTTTGAGCCAGAAAATAAGCCGAGCAAACTCCAATGATGCCACCACCAATGATGATAACTTCCGTTCGCTCCATTTCCTTCACCTTTTGCTGCTCGTTCCAATAAAATTTTGCTTCTGGAAAAGTCGTTCAGTAGATGTTTGTGCAGAAAACTTTTGGAGACCCATAACGAAAAAGTCTCAATTGATTGGCTTTTGCTATTTTGTCGTGCAAGTATTTTTGATGGGCATTTTTGTGCTATGGGCTTCGCCTACAGTTGCCGACGAATTTTGTAATTGCCATTTTGGTTGGCAAAATGTGGCTCTGATTTGGGTTGATAAAATTTAGGGGCGTATAAGATGTGCCTGCAAAATTTTTGGCGTTCTTCAGGCTGCTTCAATAACTGCCTTTTGATGTATCAAAGCATTCAAACGATGCATCAGTCGTGATTTGTAGCGAGCAGCCGTGTTCTTCTTGATGACTCCTTTTGATGCGGTTTTGTCAATAATTCTACACGCTTCATAGATGGCTCGCTGGGCGTTTTCAACGCTGATTGTTCCTTTGGCTGCTGCTTCCAAAGCGAGCCTTGCTTGTTTGATGTAAGTTTTCATTCGTGACCGATAAGATTGATTGCGAATTCTTCTTTTTTCTGCTTTCCTCATTGCTTTAAGGGCAGACTTTGTGTTTGGCATCTTTTTCCCTCCTTGATGTGGAAGTTATAAATCAGAAATAGCGGAAAGGCATTATAGCGCAATGATATCAAAGGTGAATTTTAGCCTAAACCAAGTTTGCCCTGAAGCCCGAAAATACTGCCCAAAACTTCCCCGAAAAGATAAGATATAGCAGCAGTTGCGAAAAGCACAACAGTGCTTTCAACAACTTCACGCTTGAAGTTGCTCTCATTGATAACGCTGCTGTAAAAGATAAAAGCGACCACAAGGGCAAAAGCGATAGCAACACTTACAACGAAGGCGAGAATGTTGCTATGAGTGAAAAAATAAGGAGCCGCAAGGAGGACAACTGCTACAAGGTAAGCAATCCCTGTCGCTGCTGCGCTTGGAATTGGGTTTTTAACGCCTTCGTGTTTTGCTTGAAGGTATGCAGCAGCAGCCATTGAAATTGCAGCGCTCAAACCGACAATCAAGCCAGCAACTCCAGCGAAAAGAGTCGTAGTGGTCGCTCCGAGGAAGCCTGCGTGAACGCCAGTAATTTCAACAACGGCATCAGCAAGACCTAATGCAATGAAGCCTATGTATCTTACGATGCTTTCATTCAATTCCGAAACGAGTGACTTTTCATGCAACTCTTCATCTTTCAAAATCTCTTTGAGCCTTTGCGATTCATCTGGCGGAAGTTTTTGCAAGAACTGCCGATAAGATTCAATAACTTTCTCTTCGTGGCGCTCAA
Source organism: Armatimonadota bacterium (assembly GCA_025060305.1). GTDB lineage: Bacteria > Armatimonadota > Fervidibacteria > Fervidibacterales > Fervidibacteraceae > Fervidibacter. The sequence goes on from JANXCD010000071.1 coordinate 1,604, forward strand.
GGAACTTAATGGTAAAGGTAAGTCCAAACAGAATGCGAGAGAGGTTAAAAAGCATCAATTTCCATTTAGGGACGGAAATCTTAAAGTCAGTGTCCAAAACTGACTTCCAAAATTCGTAATGCTTGAGTTCATGTTGAGCCATATCACGAAGCAACCTCTTAAAGTCCTCACGCTTTTCTCGTTCTGAAAGGTGGCTGTAAATCAAATAGTCTGTAAACTCATCAGCACAGAAGGAGCGGATTGATTCCATGTCAGCCTTACTCAAAGCCACAAACTTTTCACCTCTTTCGGCAAATTGCTACAATTGCTTAAAGTCATCGGCGAGAGGATTAATGGACAATCGGCTAAAATTTTAATGTTCAAAAGAGAAGCCGTCAAGTTGAACAATTGAACTAAAAGGGTTGCGTCAAAATTGGGAAAGGGGTGAGGGTTAAAGTGCCTTTTTTGGAAATGCGAAGCATCACAAAGCGTTTTCCTGGTGTTTTGGCTCTTGACAAAGTTGAATTTAGCGCCGAGCGAGGCGAAATCCATGCAGTCGTCGGTCAAAACGGCGCTGGCAAGTCAACGCTGATGAAAATCCTCGGAGGAGCATATAGCGATTATGAAGGCGAAATTTACATTGAAGGTAAGTCTGTCAATATCCGCTCGCCAAAAGACTCAAGATTTGTCGGCATAGCCGTCATCTACCAAGAACTCAATTTAGTGCCTTATATGACAGTTGCTGAGAACATCTTTTTGGGGCGAGAACCAACAAAGTTTTTTGGGTTTGTGGATTTCAGCAGAATGAGAGAAGAAGCCAGAAAAATTCTTGCCCAACTTGACCCTACTATTGACCCCGATTCAAAAGTGAGGGATTTGCCCGTCGGAAAACAGCAATTGACCGAGATTGCAAAAGCCCTCTCGCAAAATGCTCGTATCCTCATCATGGACGAACCCACATCTGCTTTAACTGAAGCCGAAACGCTGAAACTTTATGACATCATCCGAAAACTTAAGGCTCAGGGAACAACCATTTTGTATGTGTCTCATAGACTAAGAGAAGTTTTCACAATTAGTGACCGAATTACAGTTTTGAGAGACGGAAAAAAGATTGGGACTGTCAAGACCATTGAGGCTGACCCTCGCCAAGTTGTAGCCATGATGGTCGGACGAGAAGTTGAAGAATTTGAACCTCATGCATTGCCTGAAAGAACAGGAACGCTTATGCTTGAAGTCAAAGACTTAGTCATAGTTGATAGAATGAATGCTCAAAAGCGTCTATTGAACGGAGTTTCCTTGAAAGTGCGCAAAGGCGAAATTGTTGGCATTTTCGGTTTACTCGGTGCGGGACGCTCCGAACTGCTGCTGACACTCTTTGGTGCTTCGCCTGGAGTTTTCGCAGGAGGCGAAATATTGCTTGAGGGTAAACCGACCTTTTTTAGGTCGCCAATGGAAGCCATTCAAGCAGGAGTGGGGTTAGTCACTGAGGATAGAAAGACAACAGGGCTAATTCTGACGATGACAGCAGGTCACAATATTTCACTGGCTGCACTCAAAGAATTCTCCCGTCTGCAATTTGTCAATAGGAGCGCTGAGGAGAAGGGAATATGGCAGGCATATCGTCAATTGAACATTCAACCTCAAATGCCTACAATGCCTGTTGTGAATTTATCAGGAGGAAATCAACAAAAGGTGCTGTTGAGCCGATGGCTTTTAGTCAAGCCTAAGGTTTTGCTCCTTGACGAACCAACAAGGGGCGTTGACATTGGAGCAAGAGCCGAACTTTATAGGTTCATCCGCCATCTCGCCCACGATAAAGGTGTTGCTGTTTTGTTTGCCTCTTCTGAGTTGCCTGAAGTTTTGGCTCTCGCCGACCGGATTCTCGTTATGCACCAAGGTCACATAGTTGCTGAGTTCCCGCCAAACACACCTGAAGAGCAAATCATGTTTTACGCAACAGGAGGTCACTTGGCAAAAGGTGTTGCGTGAGCGGAAAATTTGGCAAAGCCAAAGATTGTGAGGTGAAAAGTTGATGCGGACTATTGGCGGAATTATTGCCATCATTGTCATTGTTATCGTCGGTGCAATCTTACTTAAGGGCATGGAACCACGCTTGAAAGCGAAGCGAGAAGAGGAATTGCAAAAGTTGTGCGAGTCAAGATTGGGCAGGATTGCTATGGCTTTACAACTTTACCTTGAGCGCTACGACAACCTTTTGCCACCGCCAAAAATTTGGTGCGATGCCCTTGAGGACATGGTTCCGCCAACTCAGCGACCTTTTATTTTTCACTGCCCAAAACTTGAAGACAAAAAAGGCTATGGTTATGCCTTCAACGCTTACGCTTGGGATGAAAATCACAATCGTCCAAGGTGGCATCCTGAAATGTATCCTCAAAGTCAAGTCGTTTTGATTTATGAGACAACCCAAATGAAGCGAAACGCTTTTGGAACAGGCAAAGACATTCCTGACCCAGGTCGTCACAATGGCTATAACTTGTTTTTGTTTGCTGACGGCTCAACGATGGCACTCACACCTGAAGAGTTTCGTGAAATGGTTGATAAAGGTGAGATAAGATTCAAGCCCCTGAAACCTCCAATCATTAAGTGATGAGGCGAAACGAAAATGGATATAGCAATGGTTACCAGTTGGCAAGTTAAGTGCGGAATCGCTCGCTATTCTAAAGAACTTGTTTCCGCTTTAAATGAATTTCGTGATTGTCAAGTCAGAGTAATCCCAGCAGGCATTCAAGTTTGGAGCGAGGGTAGAAAACCGCTTGGTTGGTTGAAAGAGCGAAACTATTGGCGACAAATCGCAAAAGAAGCCAATGAAAACGAAATCGTTCACATACAGTTTGCTCCACACTTCTTTGGCGGTTTGAAACCCTTCCGAAATTTGATGCCCTTCTTCCTTCACCTTTTGGAAAAGCCGACTGTTGTGACTGTCCACGAAATTGACCTTATAGGTTCGCCACTAATAAGGTTTGTCAAGATTTGGGTTCAAAAGGTTTTGTTTCGCTCACAAAGAGTTAAATGCCTTATCGCAACGACAGGTTTCATTGAAAAACAACTTAGGCGGTTAGGTTACAAAACTGTGAATTTCATCCCTATGTGGGTTCCCAGATTGGAGCGGATTTTGACGAAAAAGGAAGCAAAGGAGAAATTGAATTTGTCTGACAAATTTGTTGTCACGGTATTCGGATTCATTGTTGCCCGTCGTGGCTATGAAACTTTGCTTGAGGCAATTAACTTTTTGCCCGAAGACACCTTGCTCGTTTTCGCTGGAGGTCCTCATCCTCTTGACAGAACCGATTATTATTTGAAACTTCTGGCTCGCATCGCTGAAAGTCCGAAACGCAACCAAATTCATGTCACTGGCTATCTTCCCGAAGAGGAAGTTGACATGTGGCTTTCTGCTTCCGAGGTTATCGTTGCACCTTTTCGCTACTTGAGCGGTTCAGCATCACTGATGAGAGCCATTGCTCACGGCAAGCCTATCGTCGCTTCAAACTTGCCACCACTGCAAGAACTTGCAGAGCAATCTAACGCTTTAGTTTTAGTTTCGCCCGATGACAAAGTAGGCTTTGCCAAAGCAATAATGAAGTTGAAAAATCCCGCTGAAAGGCTTTGCTATGAACAGGCTGCAAAAGAATTTGCCGAACGACTAACCCTTCAATTTGTTGCGGAAAGGCACATTAGCCTTTACAGTTCCATCTTGCAAAATTTTGGTTGTTGATTGGGGCGGAAGCGTATAAAAATGAGTAACTCTTTACTCAAAAGTTTGTTGGTGTAACCTCAAGGTCGGACTACTGCCCAACAGAAGAAATCAAAACAGAAAAATCGGCACGCCAGTAGGCGTGCCCTCCGAATTGGCTAAAAATCTCTCAAAGGGCAGGGCTACTGTCCTGCCGAAAAATCTTTACCAACACACCTTGAAGTAAAGAGCGAAATGAATTTATGCTCTTTGCCGAAAATTTTATGCAGTTAGTGTGAATAGTTTACTTCACTGTTCTTTCAGGCAGCGCGCCCGGCAGGATTTGAACCTGCGACCCCTGGCTCCGGAGGCCAATGCTCTATCCTGGCTGAGCTACGGGCGCTCTTTAGACTAAGATTGACAGGGGACAGCATAGCAGTAGCGCGCCCGCTGGGATTTGAACCCAGGACCTTTGGCTCCGCAGGCCAACGCTCTATCCTGACTGAGCTACGGGCGCACAAAATGGCGGAGGGACCGGGATTCGAACCCGGGGGCGGGATTTTAGCCCCGCCACGGCTTAGCAGGCCGTCGCCTTGGGCCACTCGGCCATCCCTCCGCTTTCACTGCCTTAGTTTCCAAAAATTACCATGTTACAAAACTGTCGTTATTTTAGCGCTTTTCAAACGAAACCGAAACATATTCAAACCAACAAATTTTTGAGCCTGCTCACAACTGCTTCAGAGTTAACATCAATTGCGACCATGCAGTTTGGACTGCCTTCTGCTTTTAATGTTCTGCCGTAATCGTCAACGAAAATTCGCATCTGCTTAAGCGTAACAATTTCAGGCTCAACGACTACTAAAGCTGCCAGTGGGTCGTGTAGGACAGGATAAGGGACGGAGCCATCTGGTTGGCGATGAGCATCCTGCCATGCTTCCGTGAGTGCAATTAATCGCTTTGTCATCAATTTTTCGCTCTTAGACAACTCCTGCAAGTCGCCTTCGTTAAACCTGCATTTTAATGTCACATCCAAACCAACCATTGTAACTGGCTTGCCGCTTTCAAGAATTATTTTTGTTGCCTTTGGGTCGGCAGAAGCATTGTATTCAGGTTTTGGGTAGTCTGGAAGCAAAGTCCCAAACATTGAGACGATACGGGTAATTTTTTGAGCCACTTCAGGAAACTCCGTCAACAACTTTGCAGCGTTAGTCAAAGGACCGATTGTCAAGAGCACTAACTCATCACTCTCAAATTCAAAATTTTTTACCTTTTCAGCGAGAAATTTCACTCCATCAGTGCGACCAACCTTTAACCTTTGCTCTTCTTCAGGTGGAATAGCCCTCATTTGATTGGGACGATAAAGTGAAATGGAGCGATTGAAAGGATTAGTTTCGCCAGCAGCAACTTCAACCTGTTTGCCACTCGCTTCAATTAACCAACGAGCAATAATGCTACGAGCGACAGTATCAGCGTATACTGTTGAAACACCAATTAGGTTAATTTTCGGATGCGAAAGGCAAACTGCCAATGCCCAAGCATCGTCAATGTCGTCACCAATATCAGTGTCAAGCAAAACAGCAACTGGCTTAGTCATCTTTTATCTACACCTCTTGTTCCTTGTTTTTCTATACGAGCCAAATTTTGCCAACATCTTCGGCTAAAGTTAATAGACATCACTTTGCTTGAATTTAGCGAAGAGAAGTTTTTCAAATTTGCAGTGGACATTCTGCAACTTCAAATGAACCATCGTGCTATGAAAGGCAACCATTGATATTTGTCTGTTCGGTCGTCAATCCAAGCCTCTCGTGAAACATTGATTGGCAATAAGCAACCATGTTCATCGTCCCAAGAAAAATCGCTAATTTTGCGAACAAGTAAATGGCGGGCAAATGCTATTTCAAATTGAGGATTAGCAACTGAATGCTCATCATATGTCTTCTGACTCATATTCTTTCTCAGCACCTTCCAAACTTCTTCAAAGGCTTCCTTGAAATCAGGTTGTCGGCGAAGATATTCTCGCATTTGGTTTGTTATTGACGAGACGAAATCAACAGGTTGAGGTTTGCCAGTCAATTTACTGACAACTTCGTTGTAAAGCCAAACGATGACGCCACCAACAATTCGCTGAGCATCAGAAAAAGGCTTGCGAGAAACATCAACCATGATTATGCGTTTTCTTTTAGCCAGTGTTTCATGAAGCCAATGAACTGAAGCGGCGGGCTTAAGTGTAAAGTGAAGTTTATGACCCCACGCCGAACAAAGTCTTTCATATCGGACTTCTATCCTTGCTTCTCTCAAACGGTGTTCAATGACACGGACATAAGGTGATCCGCTACGAGAATTGCCCAAAACAATGTCTGGCTTCAATTGCAAAATCAGTTCAAGCAAATGTTTACTCTCTCGCAAAAATTTTGGCAGAACGACGAAAGGCAAACCATGCAATTTTCTTTGCCAACGGACGATTTCCTTTTGTGGCTTGATAATCCATCTCCTTATTCTACGAAGCAACCAAAACTGTGGCAAATTCCTTTCTCGTTCCATAACTTAACACCTTTCCCTTTCGCACATTTAATTTAGACTTTCATTTCAAAGGGCAATAGACTAACACACTAAGATTTTCTCATAGCCTTTCAGCCAGTGATACATTAAGCGATTTAGGGCTTTGTTAAGGCTAATAAGAAGGCTTTATCTTGAATTTGCTCGCGAGTTTAGGTGAAAACTCAAACCGTTTGGGACGCTAAAATTTCTGATGCCTTTAGCACCTTCACTCGGTTTCTACTTTGAAGGGATGGCTCAATTACGAAAGACGAACAATTGCTTTTTGAATTGCATTGAAAGGAGAAAGTGGCGAATGGTGAGATTCGTTTTGTTAGGAACTGGCTCATCAGACCTTTACCCGTCGCCCTGGTGTGGTTGTGATTTCTGCGCTTTCGCAAAAGAAGAGGACGATAAGCGCAATTGGAGAAATTTCTCCTGCGCTTTACTTTACCCAGATGTTTTGATTGATTGTCCGCCTGATTTGCCTCACTCGGCTCTGAAAGCCAATGTGGAACTTTACAAAGTTAGGCATTTGCTCATCACTCACTCGCACCATGACCACTTCAGCACCGACCCGCTTTTGCTGAGAAGGTCAGTTTTGTGGGCGAAAAAAACGCCACACAAAGATGTTTTGCCTTTGCCTGATTTGCAACCTTTAATCGTTTATGGGAACGCAAAAGTCAGTGAGAAGTGCAAAGCCTTTTTGAAAGAAGTCAGCACCAAATATGACCTGCAAATTGAAATTCAAAAACTGCGACCCTTTGAACCTGCCAAGTTGGGAGAAAGGACGAAAGTCCATCCTGTTAAAGCGGAACATTGCCGAGATGAAGAGGCTTTGCTTTTCGTTTTGGAAAGAGATGAGTTCTCAATTTTTTACGCCACAGACACAGGCTGGCTTTCCGAGGAAACCTTTGACTACTTGCGTCAGTTTTCCCTTGACCTTGTTGTAGCCGATGCAACCTTTGGGCTTGCGCCAGCAACAGAAGAGCACATGAACTTAGAGCAAGTTAGAAAGTTGAAAGAGCGGATGGTTAACGAAGGTATTTTAAAGGAAAACGGAAAGTTCGTGGCTACCCACTTTTCTCCTCATTGGACGCCAAAACATAACTTGCTTACAAAGGCATTGGAAGAACATAACATTATTGCTGGTTACGACGGGCTTTGGCTGATTTTAGAATCTTAAGGCAAGCAAAGTCATTCACTCAAATTAGCCTCTGCACGGACAGATATGGTAGGAAGTGATGAAAGTGATTCGGCTGGTAGTCGTTATTTTGGCTCTCATCACAGCAGTAGGTGGCTGGTTGTCTATGCGTTACGGTCAAACTCAAGAAGGAAATTTCAAGCCCGCACTTTTCCCATTCGTTCTGCCTTGGGACGATGCTTCGCCTTCAGTTGCTAACATTAGCCATTGGCTTCACAAACCTGCGGGCAAGTTTGGGCACATCCGCATTGGCGCTAATGGTCACCTTTACGCAGGCAAACAAAGAATTCGTTTTCTCGGTGTAAACTTGTGCTTTGGCGCTTGTTTCCCTC
>JANXCD010000072.1 GCA_025060305.1 Armatimonadota bacterium
CAAGTTTTGAGCGCAACAGAAAAAGTTTGGCAGGCAGAAGCGAAAGAAAAGGAAAAGGGTTGGCATCCTATTGGTTCGGAGTTGACTTCGCAGTTTAATGCCGAAAAGTTAGGCAGTGTCACTGATTGGCTCAAGCCAATTTCCATCTCCCTCAAAATTGACCGAATTGATAAAGACGCAGAAGGGCAATTGCGTGTCGCCGATTACAAGACAGGAAGCACTTCCAGTTTCGGTGATATTGAAAACGGAGTTGCTCTGCAACTTCCACTTTATGCTTTCGCATTGGGTGAGCAAGTTACAGAGGCAGTTTTTTTGAAATTGCTTCAGTTCACGCAAAACGGTTACAGAACTGGCTGCCATTTGGTCCAGCGGGTCAAAAATCAGCGACATCAGAAAGAGTTGCGCGAAATGCAAGAAAAAGCCATCATTTGGGCGAGAAACTTTTTGGTTGACATAGCAAAAGCAGATTTCACTGTCCGACCCTTTGAATTTGATAGCAGTTGCAAAAATTGCGAGTTCAAAGCCCTATGTCGGCACAGCAGGTTGAGGCTAATAGAAAGAAAGCGTATTTCATCCACAACGCAACTTCTCGCCGAATAAGTTTGGTGCTTGCGAATTTGTCATCAAACATTGGCTAAGCCATCGGCAGAGATATAAAGCACCAACAAACTTTGAAGCAAAGAACGAAAGACCTAATCAAGCCTCTTCTGTCTCATCACTGTGCATTTTCTAATTTTCGGTTGAGTTTGGTTGCTATGTTTGGAATCTTGTTTTTCGCTGAATTTCATGCTACAATCGCATTGGCGACTTCGTTGAAGGAGATGAAAGTTTATGAGTAAAGCGGAATGGATTGAGACGGCGCTAATTTTTTTGGCGTTAGCATTGCTTTGGGTTCCCATATTGGGCTTACAGCAATGGTGGTTAAGAGTTGCTCTTTGGGCTTGTGTTCCTATTCTTCTTTGGATTGCTTGGAGGCGATGGCAAAGATTCAATGAAGCATTGAAAAGCCTTCGCAGGGAAGACGATATTTTCCGACCGCTACCACCTGATTTGAGGGATAGACTAAAGTAGCGTCTTCAAATGCTGATTGCCATAATGGTTGAAGAAGAAAACAAAAAGTGAGGGTGATTATGATGCTTGAAGTAAAAGTTGAAACTGTTGCTCAAGACCTGTTCAACCGACCAGTTGTCATTTTGCGTGATTTAGACAGTAATCGTGTCTTACCTATCTGGATTGGACAAGCAGAAGCATGGGCAATAGCCTTAGAGTTGCGAGGCGAAAAACCGCCAAGACCGCTCACTCATGACTTGATGCGAAATATGTTAGATGAACTCGGCGTCAGAGTCATCAGAGTCGTCATTCATGACCTGATTGATAGCACCTATTATGCTACCATTTTCCTTGAACAATCAGGCAAACTCCATGAAATAGATTCTCGCCCCAGTGATGCTTTAGCCTTAGCATTGCGAACTGGCGCTCCAATTTACATCACTGGCAATGTCGTTGAATCTTTGATGGACTTGAGCATGGAAGACGAAGAAAGCGAACGCAGCGAACTTGAAAGGTTCCGAAGGTTAATGCAACAACTTGAAGATGAGATGGGCGAAGAAACACATTGAAACACATTAACTAACCAATGGTGCTAATTTGATTTTGGGCGATTTTGCCAAAAATTTAGCGGCTTTTAGGAGATGGTCATGTAACCAACCATCCAAAAAATAGCACCAACGGTTAACTAAAGGCTAAAAACTTGAAGGTTCAAGTTTGCGCTTAATGTCATTCAAATGGATTGTCTGCCCTGATTGCCAACTTGCCCAAATAGCCTCGTGAACGAGCATTACTTTCAAGCCATCTTCAAAAGTTGCAAGGGGATAGGCTTCCCTTTCGCCCTGAACCCAAGCAGAAAAATGTAGAAGCATTCTATCAGTTGTATCTGCACTTACAATTTCCGTGCTGACGACATCGTTGACTAATTCAAAAGTTCCGCTGGGCAAAGGAAACCATTTGTTAACTTCCACTCCATTACCTACAATGCGGACATTGCCCTTTTGCCCAACAACTGCGTGGACAGAAGGCATACCCCAACCGCCCATACTTCCGTAGGTAAGTCCTGAAAAATCGCCAAAGTCCAAAATGGCACAAAGGGAATCAATGGCTTCCGTTTTGGTTACAGCATTGCGAGTTGCAGTTGCGAAAACGCTTTCAGGTTCCTTGCCAGCAACCCATAAAACCAAATCCAAATCGTGAGTCAAAAAATCAATGATGCCAGCCCAAGGCTCAGGACGAAGGTAAGGTGGTGGCATGATTCCAGGGTTACGGCTTGAGATGATGAGTAATGGCTGCATTTCTTGCCCCAACTCACACCACTTTTGAAATACAGGATAGAACCTTAACTGGTAAGATATGGCTCCACAAACTCCCCTCATCTGAGCCAATCTGACGAGTTCCCATGCTTCTGCTGCCGATGTCGTCATCATCTTCTCAAGTAAAACATGCTTGCCTTCCAAAATCGCTCTTCTGCTTAAACTGAAATGTTGTTCAACCGAAGTAGCGACATAAATAGCGTCTAACTCTGTCTCCGCTAACATCTGGTCAAAACTCTGGAAAAAAGGAACATTCAGTTGCTCACCCAATTGCTTAGCCCTTGCTTCATCAATATCGCAAACTGCGACCAACTTCAAATTAGGGATTTGAGTTATCAAGTGAGCGACACCTGCTCCTCGTCCACCGCAACCTACAACTCCAAACCTAAAGGCATCCATGTTTGTCCCTCCTTAAAATTTGGTTTCTCCATTACTTTGGACACAGAAACCTGCCGAAATGTTTGGCATACTTTCTCAATCGCTCTTTGCTTATGTCGTGAGTGAAACTGTCCCCTGCACTGTTGAATGTAGGAGCGTATGAAAATCTACACGATTTTTCGGACAAGATTTCGCTTGCCCCTACATGCAATTTTGTAGGGGCGGACAAATGTTTCATGAATGCAAAATTTGTGGCAAAATAAAAGTGCCACCTTGAAAGTAAAAAAGTGGGGGCGAAACGGGCTCGACGGGAAGGAAAGAGGCATCGGTGGCGAGCCGGGTGGCTACCGTAATAGCCAACCCAAAATAAGTGCGGTTCCTGCTACTTTGGCTGCGTGATAAAATGCAGCAGCCTGCCTGAAGTTCGCTCGGTGGCTTTAGGACCGGGTTCACAAAGCCGAGTGCGTCGCTGCTGAAGCCTGCTAAGCAGCGACAAAGACTGATGCAGGCTGAGTGGCAAGGTAACTAGCGTCGCAGTGACTTGCCACGAGACAAAATAGCGACGCTACGCTCGTAGGCACTGATGCTTCTGCCTTTTCGGACGCGGGTTCAATTCCCGCCGCCTCCACCAAATCACTGTTTCTGCATCAAGTTTGATGAACTTCTCTGCTCAGCAGTAGCCCAACTCTCCGCAACAGCAAATTTTAGTGTGTAGAGCGTAGCCGAAAAATTTTGTAGCGCAGTTTGAATGAAGAAACAGCCATGTCACTCAACGCAATTGCTAAAGGCTTTACCCTTTATTCCTTTTGCGACTTGCAATTCTAAGCAACAACTCGTCCATCTCCATCCTCACTTGGTCAATCTCTTGGACGCTTTTAGCACGAATGACTCGTTCAGCGAAAGCATCAAGTCGGCTTTCTTCAACACCAAGCCGATGCAATTCATAAAGGCGCTTATATTCCTGAAAACCTTGCCGAACAGCCTCAAATCCTCGGCTCGGAACAGGAACTTGATAGCCTCCAGCAGGTGGGTAGATGCAAGCATAGCATTCTGATGCGCTTTGGTCGCTCCAAGGGTCGTCGTCGGAGTATTCGTTCAATGCATACCAAGCGAAACCCTGAAGGCGATATTTCCAAGCAATCCAAGGACCCAAACGCAACATTTGACGACCGACTTGCGGTCGTCTTGAAGCGCTCATGCCCCAAATGTCATAAAACCAGATTGGCTTGCCTGATGCACGCATGATTGACAAATGTTGGTCAGCCTCTTCATCCCAAAGGTTGAACGAATAAGGGCACCAAAAGTCCAGTATTTTCGCCAAAGGCTTGAAAGTTCCTTCCACTGTCGCCCATCTATTGACCATCTCAGGTCCAGGTCCCCAAGGCACAGTGCTCCAAAAGCGTATTTCAGGCCACATCTCCCGAAGCCTATTAGCCCAAGTCACTACTTTGGGCATTACCTGATCTCCAGGTTCGTCATACAACACAACAGCCCATTGTTGTGGCTTGAGTTGGAGCCTGTTTATATCGGCACGAATTTTTTCCAAAGCCTTTTTGATCTCATCCAAAGGCACTTCTTCAAAACTTTTGCCCGCCCAAGACGGACCAAAGACGAACAAAAAGAACTTGTAGCCTGCTTCTTTTGCCTCATCAAAGTTAGCAGTGATGTGAGTGACATTGATTCCATACTCCTTGAAGTAACTCAGCCAAGCGACGCCTTCTGCTCCCTCAGGAGCCCACTGCCAACCGTAACCGTAAAGCGGGTTTTCTGTGGGCAACTTGTAGCCACCAACAATGATACTCATCAAAACCTCTCTTCCTTGACCTTCTTGGTCGGTTATTTTCAAAATAGCACGATGGTGTCCAGGAGAAAGACCATGAGTTCGCACTGTTATCCAAATCACCACAGGATCAATGGCAGTGGCAGTGACTTTGGGTAAGTAACGAATGCCTTCAAAGTTGCGAAGGCATCGCCAAGGATTTGAAGGTATGCCACCTGTAAGGGGTTTGAGAATGGGGTCTAAAACATAGCCCAAGTCTTTCTGTTTGATAAACCCAACAGCACGAATTTCTATGGCATTTGTGACGCTTTTCGGACCTTCTATGTCTATAGTGACTGTAACTGACTTTTGACCTGTTGCTACGATGGCTATGCTTTCGTGAACCCAATCATTTTGCAAACCGTAAAGTGTCAACTTGGTGGCTGTTGTCACAAAATGCTGAGATAGTTGGTCTGCTGTGCTTTCCACAAAAGGATGCAAGCGATACACTTTCCAATCAGGTTGGGCGAAGAGTTCAGAAATGAAAACCAAAGTCATTGTCAAGGCTGACAAAACAATGCCCCAAATTTTCACATAAAATCACCTCAACTTTCGTTCTTTTTGCAAACTCAACACTCACTCAAGGTTTGGCAGCGCAAACAAATAAAGACGAAATCTGCATACAAAATTTAATCGCAGGATTGAAAAAACGGAAGTCAACAAATCACCAACCATATCGCTCTGGTCCCCATTCACGATGCTCCAAGTCTTGCCTCAAAAGCACAAGTGTTCGGTGAGGCAAATCTTTGTAAAGCACAACTCCTGGACCAACACAGCAGTAAGAGCCAACTTTTACGCCTGGCATCAAAATGGCATTGACACCTGTTCGTGAGAAATCGCCGATGTAAGAGGCATTTGCACCGATGTGTGGGACTTCACGCTTGCCCAAAACTTTGTGGACAGTTTCGCCATCATCAAACCTGAGTGTTCCGCAAACGGTAGCAGCGCCGATGTCAACTGCCTCGCCCAAAACACCAAAAACCTCGCAGTAGTGGTAAAGGTAGACAGTGTTAAAAGTGACGCCTTCAAATTCTGCCCCGTGCCCGACGATACATTTGTGACCAAGCACGCAATCGCCAAGTAAACAATAGTCACGGATTTTGCAATTTTTACCTGTGACAGTGTGACCTCGCAAGATTGCGCCGTTGACAATTTGGGTTCCACCATCGGCGAAAAGGAAACCGCTTATGACGACTCTTTTGCCTACGATGCAGTTTTCCTTCAGGATTATGCGCCCGTTGATTTCAGCGCTGTCATCAATTTTCGCTGATGGAGCAATTTGGTCTTCGTGGCATTGTTGGCTTAACTCTTCTACGACGAGCCGATTTGCTTCCAAAATGTGCCAAGGTTTGTCAACATCAACGACGAAACCTTTAGTCTCTACGGCTGCAACTTTCTTTCCTGCTTCAACCATCATTTGAAGAGATTGAGCCAACTCAAATTCCAAAGGTGGCATCCCGCCGACAGGAACGCTGCGCATCACTCCCGGATTTGCTTCAACGAAACTCAAAGCCTCTTTGCGGAAAGCAAACAAGCCAACAAGCCTGTGGGATGCATCTCTTGGGTGACCTTGAACTTGAATCAAATTCAAGCCATCAACATTAGCACAAATCCAATCACGGCTGTCAAGGGGATACTTTAAGGGCTGAACCAAAACAGTAGCAACTGCGTCACCATCTCTATGGTTTTGAACCAAAGAATTGACATCTTCTTGGGTCAAAACAACATCTCCGTAAGCGACAACAAATTCTTCAGCATCAGGAACTTCTTTCAAAGCCAGCAGGAGTGCTGCAGCCGTTCCTTCCCTTCGGCTTTGGTGGACAAAAACCACATTGTCTATGCCTGAAATTGCCTCACGGACTTGACCAGCGTTGTGACCTGTGACGAAAAGGAAATTGCTGATGCCTGCTTGACGGAGTTGGCGAGCCAGCCTTCGGACAATTGGCTCATTGGCGACAGGGATTGCACATTTTTGTCTCGTGAGTTCAAAAGGAAACATTTTACGACCATCACCAGCAGCCAAAACGATTGCCATCATTTTTGCTCAAACCTCACTTTCACAACTGTTTTGCCGATTTTTCTCGGACAGGTTTCACTTGTCCTTACATGGCATGCAACTTTTTCGGCTTAGCATTAGCATCGCCCTGCGAAGTTTGCTCTAAAGTTACTAAAACGCTGCCTTCGCTTGCAAAATCTTTTGTTGCAGTTTGGGTTCGTGTTGGGAGCGTCACGATGAAAGTTGTTCCTTTGCCCAATTCACTGAAGACATCAATTTCACCGTTGTGGGCTTCAACTGCTGATTTGACAATTGCCAATCCAAGTCCAGTCCCTTCGTGGACAAATTCTTTTGCGTTTCTGCTTCGGTAGAACTCGTCAAAAATGTGGGGCAAATCTTCGGGCGAAATGCCTATGCCTGTATCACTAACTTGGAAAAGGATGTTTCCTTCGTGCAATTTCAAAAGGACTTCAACCTTACCTCCCTCTGGCGTGTATCTGATAGCGTTATCAATCAAATTTGAGACCATTTCACGCAAAGCCTCTGGAACTCCCCAAAGGGTTGGAATGCCTTGCGAGATGTTAACTTGAAGTTGAATGTTTTTTGCTAAGGCGTTAGCACGAAGGCTTTCGGCTACCTCGCTCACGATCTGCTCAAAATCAACCCAAACTCTCTCTTGTGTTAACTTGGCATCTCGGACACGAGACAAAGTCAAGATACTGTTGACGATAGCAAGCATTTCATCTAAGCGAGTGGAAACTCTGTCCAAAGTTTCAATTGATTGCTCAGGCAATTTGCCTTTGTAGCCAGCCTTTAGGATGTTGATGAGGCTTTTAGCAGCATTTAGGGGTGCTCTCAATTCGTGACTCATCTTGCGCATGTTGGTTGATTTCATCCGCTCTAATTGCTCCAATTGCTTGTTGGCTTCTTCCAACTCTTGAGCATATTGTTGCAAAGTCTTAGCCAATTCTTTAACTTCTCGCTCACGATACTTGAGCCTCGTTGCAATAACGGAAGTCATGAAAACTGTCACATGAAGCGTCAAGGTGAAGGCTACTAAAGCACCAGCGATGAAGAGGGGAGAATGACATATGTTTGGGAAAGGGCTTAGGTGGTAATGAGTGAGCAAGCCGTAATGTTCCGCTAAAACTGTCCCACCAAACAGAACTGTTGCCAACACAGCCAAACCCCATGCCCATTGAATTGGTAGCAAAACGCTGGAGATAATCATGTGAAAAATGAAGAAGAAAGCGAAGGGGTTCTCTATGCCACCAGAGAAGTGGAGCAGGAAAGTCAAGGCAATTAAGTCCGCAGTTGCTTGTAACAACGCACACCAATGAGGGTCAATTCGGGACGGTCGGCTTGGATTAGTCAAGTAAAGGAAAAGGAGATTGTAAAGGGCAATAATTGCAAGGGTGACGAAGAGCCAAGGCAAGGGAAGTTGGACGCCCAAAGATGAAGCGATGATGATTGTCAATAAAGCGCCGAAAATTGCGCCCCACCTCAATTGAGCGAACCAACGGCATAGCCCACCTTTCAATTCAGCGGTGGCGAAACTTTCTGCCAAACTTTCTATCGTCAAACCTTCTGCCTTCCCCTTTTCCGCTTCAGGCATGAAAGATTTCTCCTTTGCTGTCTGCATTGCTCATCACCTTGCCGAAAACTTTTTCAGTTTATACTCATTCAGTAAAAAGCGCTTGCTTCAATGCTTCAATTGCTTCAGGTCTGAGAGCGATGTGTTGTTCTGCTAAGACTTTTTCGTCAACGGGTGTTGGTGCTCCAGTCAATGGGTCTTGCATTGTGCTGGTTTTGGGAAAAGCAATGACCTCTCGGATGTTCAAGTAGGGCATTCCCGTTTCAGGAGAAGTCGCTTCGCAGCCTGCGATGAGGGCGATAATTCTGTCAAGCCCAAGTGCAATTCCGCCGTGAGGAGGTGCTCCATACTCAAAGGCTTCAAGCAAAAAGTCAAATTTTCGCTTCGCTTCTTCTGGTGGCAACTCAATGGCTTGGAAAACGAGTTCTTGAATTTCGCGCCTGTGAATTCGTATGCTTCCGCCACCGATTTCGTAGCCATTGAGCACGATGTCATAAGCGTATGCTCGGACTTTGCTGAGGGGATGTTCTCGGTGACCTTTCGGGACTGGGTAGTTCGGGTCATTGAGGGCTTGAATGCCTTCCTTAAGCAGGGGGATGTCGTCGGGGTAAGGCGAAGTGAAGGGGTGGTGTGATGGCGAATACCTGTTTTCGTCGGCATCCCATTTGAGTAAAGGAAAGTCTGTGACCCAAAGGAATCGGAATTCGCTGCTGTCTTGTGGGACTAAACCGAGTTGGCGACCGAGTTTCAACCTCAAATTGCCCAAAACTTCCGCCACAATCTCTGGTTCGTCGGCGACGACGAGAACCAAGTCACCTTGTTGAGCGCCGCAACGCTCAAAAATCGCTTTCAATTCAGCATCGGTCAAGAATTTCGCAACCTGAGAGCGAATTTCGCCGTCACCAAGTGCAAGGGTAGCTAATCCTTTAGCTCCAAACCGCTTTGCAAATTCTGTCAAGTCTGTTAGGTCTTTACGGGAAGCCGAAGCCATGTTGGGAACTCTAAGCGCTTTCACTTGTCCACCTTTCGCTATAGTTTCTGTGAAGGTTCGGAATTGACAATTTGCCACAATGTCGCTTATATCAACGAGTTCCATGCCGAACCTCAGGTCAGGTTTATCGCTGCC
>JANXCD010000073.1 GCA_025060305.1 Armatimonadota bacterium
TTGAGGTTACATGGCTTCCATTGCCATATCGGTTCGCAAATTTTTGAGATAGAGCCTTACCGAATTGCCATTGAGCAAATGTTCTCTTTCGCTGAGATTGTTCGTTCCGAAACGGGCTTTTCAATGCATGAGTTGAATTTGGGCGGAGGGTTAGGTGTCCGCTATACCTCAGAGGATGACCCGCCATCCATTGAAACTTTCGTTTCGGAAATTTGCCAAGCAGTGAAAGAATTTGCAGCCAAATACAAGTTTGATTTTCCGATTTTGGCTGTTGAACCCGGTCGCTCAATAGTTGGTGAAGCAGGGACGACCCTTTACACTGTTGGCGTCGTCAAAGAAATTCCCAATGTGCGGACCTATGTTTCGGTTGATGGCGGTATGAGCGACAATCCGAGACCTGCCCTTTACGGCGCAAAATATTTTGCCGTTATTGCTAACAAAGCCAATCAACCAGCAAACAAAGTTGTAACCGTTGCAGGCAAGCATTGCGAAAGCGACATTCTCATCAAAGACATTGCTCTTTCTGAACCGCAACCAGGAGACATCCTTGCCGTTTTCACCACTGGCGCCTATCACTACAGCATGGCAAGCAACTACAACCGCTTTCCCAGACCTGCAGTGATTTTTGTCAGGGATGGCGAAGCGGAACTAATAGTGAGGCGAGAGACCTACGATGACTTGCTCAGGTGCGATCAAGTGTAGAGGCTAAAGCCATTAGCATTGCGAACCGAGCGCCAACAAACTTTTTAGTAAAGAGCCTCTACATTTCATTGAGCGCTTTCTTGATTCGGTGTGTCGCTTCCTGAATAGTGTCTTCAGATGTAGCGAAGGAAAGGCGCAAGTAACCAGGAGCACCGAAGGGCGAACCTGCAACTGTGGCAACATGGGCTTTTTCAAGTAAGAAATCGCAAAGTTCATAATCATCCTTAAAACCTTTTTGCTCAATGGCTTCTTGGAAGCAAGGAAAAGCATAAAAGGCTCCCTCAGGCATCTTGCATTTCACACCGTCAATGTTGTTGAGGGAAGTAACAATCATCATCCTGCGTAGGTCGTAAAGTTCCAGCATTTTTTGCGGGAAGTCACTTGGCTCACGAAGTGCTTTGATTGCAGCGACTTGAACGAAACTGGTAGGGTTGGTCGTGCTTTGGCTTTGAATTTTTGCCATTGCGTCGGCAACAAGTTTCGGAGCAGCAGCATAGCCCAAACGCCAACCAGTCATAGCGAAAGTCTTAGACAAAGCATTGACGACAATTGTGCGTTCCTTGATTTTTTCGTTTAAACTTGCGATGCTAACATGCTTGCGACCATCGTAAACTAAGCACTCATAAACTTCATCGGAAAGGACAAAAAGGTCATCGTGCTTGAGCACAATTTCTGCAATTTCTTCAAGCAATTCTCGTTCCCAAACTGCTCCTGTCGGATTACAAGGTGAATTGATGAGCAAAATTTTTGTTCGGTCAGTAATTGCTTCTGCGATTTGCTTTGGCGTTGGCTTGAAACCTGTCTCCTCTGTTGTGGGTATAACGACAGGTTCGCCATCGCAAACCAAAACCATGTCTGGGTAACTGACCCAGTAAGGTGCTGGGATGAGCACTTGGTCGCCAGGGTCAATAAGGGCTTGGAAGGCGTTAAACAAAGCATGCTTCGCTCCACAGGAGGCAACGATTTGGTCAGGCGTGAAATGCAAACCATTGTCTCGCTCAAACTTCTCGCAGATGGCTTTCCTCAGTGGCTCAATGCCCCTTGCGTCGGTGTATTTCGTGAAACCTTCACGAAGGGCTTGAAGGGCGGCGTCCTTAATGAAGTCAGGAGTATCAAGGTCAGGCTCTCCAACGGTTAAGTCGCAAATATCAACACCTTGAGCCTTCAAAGCCCTCGCTTTTGCTGCTGCAGCGATTGTTGGTGACGGCTTAATTTTTTGAACTCTCTGCGCCAATTTCATGCCGACTTCACCCCTATCCGTAAGTGTTTGGTCTTGCCTTAAGGGGGTTACAACCTTCAATTTTTTCGGTCATCAAACCTTGAAAGTGCCCAACCTAACTTTTTTAGTCTGGCAAACACTGAAAATTTTACTGAGAAATAGCGATGGCTTTTCACTGGATTGTTCTCGTCGTTGAAGGGGAGCGATGGATTTTGAAGACATTGCTCATCAGCGCTTTGTGAGGAATGACAATTTGAGTTCCGTCTTTTGTTCTGAGATAAACAGCAAACCAACTTATGCGCTCAACAACACCTTCACCAAAGGACGATGAAATTTGATCTCCCTCGGCTAAAGTGTCATCAAAAATTAAAGAGTAGCCAGCAGTCAAATCAGATAGCAGATGTCTTATTGCCCAAAGGACTGAAACAACTATAATGGTCAATCCCCAAAGGATAATTTCACGAGGTGCACCGAAGCCTTCTAAAATCATCCAGCCAGCCAATGCAATTACCGCAATTCGTGTTATGGCTCTTGGCAAGGCGAGGATGCGAACTTGACGCCAAACCGATTGACTTGCACTTCTGTTTTTGTTGGTTGAGGTGAGGGCGGGACGAAGCCAACTGTGCCAACGCCCATCAAGCCAACGGATGAGCAAGTAAGCGAAGAAAGCGATGATTATTGCCGACCACAACTTTGGCAAAAGCCAAAACCTCAACCAACCTATAGCATTGGTCAAAAAGAGTTGCAATTCAGTTGGCATCTTTCAACCCCCACATCGGTTTTCGTGTTCAACTTATATGGACATCGCCTGATTGCTCTTGAGCCAACTGCTGAAGTTTGCGGATAAAAGAGGGCATTCCTTCAAATCCAGTTTCAACTAACATCCCTTCACCATCGTTGATGCGAACTGTCCGAACACCTGTATCGTGTTCGCTCCCTCTCATCTTCACAACAGTCATCGCTTTGCGGACATGGTCATGAACGAGCATGCATTGCAACATCAAAATGCAATCAATTCCTCTTGCTAAATCTGGGTCAATAGGTGAATGTCCTGCGCCATCGGTTGCTTTGGTGCTTAAAGTAATGACTGATGTGACACCGTGCAAAGTGAAAAGTTCAACTAAAGCCTGCAAATATTGGGGCATGTAAGTCGGGTCTGGGAAAGTAGCAACAAGGTCAGATAAACTGTCAATGGCTGCTCGCCTAATGGGTTTTCCTTCTTTCTCTCCCTTTTCCAACAAATCTTTGACTTCCCAAAAAAGTTTGTAGGCATCAACATCTCCAGTTACATAGTGAATGATAAGGTTACCGTTTTCCAAAGCAGGTGTTAGGTTAATCCCAATTGTTCTGGCACTTTGCAAAATCCGTTGAGGGTCTTCTCTCAAACTCACATATAAACCGCTTTCACCGTTAAGGACACCGTGAGCGATAAATTGGCGAACGAAAGTTGATTTTCCTGTCCCAGTTTCGCCAGCGACAAGAACGGCAAAGCCTTCCAAAAAACCTCCGCCTAACATCCTGTCAAGACCAGGGACGCCAGTTGTGACACGACGCATCGTCAGTTCCCGCTCACGACCACGAGGGACAGGGATAGGATAAACTTTGATGCCTTTGTTAGTAATTTCCATGCTGTGTCGCCCAGATTGAAAAGATTGACCACGAGCCTTCAAAACTTCAAGGAATCTTCGTCTTTGAACTTTGTTGATAGACTCAAAGAAAAGTTGCACAACAGCGTCAACAGCATACTGCTCTAATGAAACTTCGCTCTCACTCCAACGAATTTCCTGAGTGAGAATAGATGTAGTTTGCAATTGCCTTAATCTGTTGAGTAGGCTGTTCAAAATCTCACGAAGTTCAATTGGGTCGTTAGTTATGCGTTGGAAGTGGCTCAAACTGTCAATGAAAACACGCTTGATTTTGCCCTCACTCAGCATTTGGTTCAAATCGCTGTTAGGGTCACGAATTTGATGGTAAAAGGCATGGGGCGAAGAAGCAACGATTTTGACTTTCCCATTCTGAATCAAAGGTTCAAAATCCCAATTAAAGTTTTTTGCATCACGAAGCATTTGAGTTGGAAACTCCTCAAAACTAACAATCAAACCAGTTTCCTCACACTGAGTTGAGCCATAGTAAATGAATTGAAGTCCGAAAGTTGTTTTCCCTGAGCCTGGTAGCCCTTGAACCAAAACTGTATCGCCTTCCAAAAAACCGCCGTCAAGAACAATGTCCAATCCAGCAATGCCCGTTTTGACAAGCCTCTTTGACATTTTTGCCCACCTCTCAGCGCAAAATCTCCTTGACTTAACCTTCGTCAAAAGCGCAACTTCAAGTCAATGACAGCAGATACACCTACATTGTAAACTCTCTGCATTTCCGTTATGTTGAGGCTGACTTTGTCAACAGGGATGAGAACCTTAGCCCTTGCTTCACCTGGCAAGTTCAATTCAATTTGAGCCACAGCCTCAACTTTCTTGATAGCCTCTTCATCTCCGATAACTTGCGCTGCACCAACATAGGCTCCGCTCCCGATGCTAACGATAGGCACTACTTTTGTCGCTTGCTTGTTCTCCCATTTTCGGTTCATCAAAGCAGTGTTGATGCCGTCGTTAATTTGCCTTCCAAATTGCTTGACTAAGATTATAACCGCTCCACCTTTCAAAATGCTTCCCAACTGAGCATGGAGGGTGAAAGAAACCAAAGCGACAAAAGTGACGACAGTTGTTGCCAAAATCAATTTGCGCATATTTGACACCTCCTTAAGATTTTGCGAGCGCTCATTAATTTTGACTTGCAAGAAGGCTGAAAGTTCATTCTCCACCACAAGTTTCAAAGTTATCCCTTCTTCAAAGCAGAATTATTGGCGGCTCGCAAAAAGCATAAACTTTGTCCTGCAACAAGAAATCTTCAGACCAAGCACAGACAGTTTCAGCGGTTTGTGAATTCAACAGATGAATGTTCTTTGCAAAGCAGAGTTTTTAGCGTTCGTCCCCAATTTTGAAAGTCTTGGTGATGCCATATTGTTGACACACTGCTGCTAACTCGCTATCGGCAATGTTCAAAGCATTGTCAATTTTCTTTTGCGCAGACAAGCCTGAAAGGGCAACGCCAGCCAAATCCTTAGTAATGATTTGCTGCTTAAGTGACCAAATTGTGTTGATGTGAGCCAAGAGGGCTTGGTCGTAGGCTTGATGCAATCTTTGGCACTCTATCGGTGGATTCAACTTTTGAAATTCTTGTCGCAGGGATGTGAACCGCTTCAAATATTCATCGTAAGCACTTAAAGTTTGTTGAGGGTCATAGCCCGAGTATTCAGAAATTTCGCCCGCTGAACTGATGCCTTGCACAATTTCAAGTAGAGCCTGCAAGGCAAGCCAATGGTTACTGGCTTCTCTTTTTCTTTGATTTTCAATCTGCTTCAATCTCTCCAAGTAATCAATCAATCTATAGGGAACTACATGTTGCTGAGTTTGTGGCAAAGAAGGTTGCTCAATTTGATAGGGCTGCTGAACTTGATGGGTTTGTTGGACTTGATATTGGGACGAAGGAATTTGATATGGAAAGGGTGTTTCAAGGATGTTAGGAGTTTGTTCAACTTTCTCAGGTGTTCGGAAGAAACCTGTTGAAGGTTTAGAGCCTTCGGGAACTTGAATTATGCCTTGCTGATGTTTTTTATGAAACAGGAAGACCATGATTGCAAATGTTAGCAGTAAAAGGAAGACAATAGCACCAATGGTGATTGCTAACTTTTGCCTCGCCCTAATCAAAGCGAGTTCGGCTTCTATAGCGACTATAAACCTTTGTTCCTCATTTCCTTCGCTTTGATTTCTCTCTTTGGACGACATGATAACTTATCGCCTCGCTTTTTCATTTACATCTGTCAGTTTGACACTGATTGGGACTAAAAGCAAGCAGTGAAAAAATGTTATGCTCTTCACTCAAAGGGGTTTTGATGAAGTAGAGACGGTTGAAAACCATTCAGATAAATTTCGGACAGGCTTTGCCTGCCCCTCCAAACTAACTTTTACATTAAGCCGTAAAGTAAAATGAAACCTGACCGCAAAATAGTCGGGAAGATTTCATCTGCTCTAATCTAACACAACGACCCAAAACTCTCATTTTGCAACCTGACACTGATGTCCCTTCGGATTTGGGTTCTATCTTTGCTTCTGTTTACGAGCGTGGTGCATACGACCACATCATTGACTATCGCCAACCGCCACCTCCCCCTTTGACCGATGAAGAAGCAAAGTGGATTGACGACTGGCTTAGAGAGAAAAAGTTAAGATAGTCCGTTCCCTAACCTACCTCACGACTGGATTAGTTTACCGATTCACTATTCTCACTCGTGATTGACCATTGACTATTTCCTGAAACGCAATTAAGTTGACACTACTGCTCGGAAGGGATGGATTAATGCAAGGGGCGAAGGGGGCAATGGGCGGGTTTCCCGTCCCGAGGGAGCGAACAATTAAGGTTGACCAAGCAAGAGTTGGTGGGGCTGGTGGTGTTTGCTGCATCGGTGTCAAGTCAAACACGAACACGTCGTCCACAGCGTTGCGGTCAAAATCTGGCACTTTGTCGCCGTTAAAGTCTTCAGGAACTCCGTTGCGGTCACGGTCAGAAAACAGCCACCATTGCCCACCGTTCACGCGATACATTGTCCCAGTTGTGTGGAACGCCAACAAATTACCGTCGCGGCTTAAAACAGGTGCACCGTTAACTCCGTTGGTTTCAATGAGTAACGACCGATTCTGCAGGTCTAACATGTTGATGACGTGAACGCCAGCCACTGGGGGTGTTGGGGGAGTTATTTGATCCCAACTGAATGGACCAGAAGCAGTAAAGGCGAGGTATGAACCCACGATGGACGGAGCGGAAAAAGGCGCAAGGGAGTATGCAATCCGTTGCGGAGGATTGTTTTGAATGTCTTGAACATTGGGCACATGCCAAAGTTCCCACTGGTAAACTCCCGGCTGAGGGTTGGAAAGCATTGAAAAAGCGAGTGATGCACCCATTGAGTCCAAACTCAACCGAACTTCTGTCAAGCGGACGAAGAGTGGGTTGGAACTTGGGACGCTCAAGAAAGTGGTTTTCGTTGCTCCTTCTTCTAACTCGTCAAACACTCCGTCGCCATCAGCATCTCGGTCATGAATGTAAAGGAGCCAAAGACCAACAGGCGGGGACGAAGGGGCTGATGGGTTGTTGTTGTTTGGGTCATTATCACCGTCTGGATCATGCAAATTGGGGTCTTGGCTCAAAAAAGCGATGATTCGCCCGTTCCCACTGATAGCGGGCAAAATCCCGCTCGGAAGCACTTGCCGTTGCCTGATTACCAGTTGAGTTGGGTAAGTCGCAAGTGTTTTGTTCCCATTTGCATCTATCAGGATTTGCCAAAGCATCAATTGCCCATTTTCATCGTGGTGAATTAGCCATTGACCATTGGCGCTTATTTGAGGGCGAGCGGCGTAAGAGTCAACATCGGGAACTTGCCCCAAAGGGAAAGGACCTGTTGGGAAAAGGATACGGATTCCAATAGTGGCATCTGGTAGCCAAAGAGGAATTGAAATGCCAACCCGCTGGAATAAGTCCCTTGGTTGCGCTATCTGCCAAACCACTGTCCCATCGTCAGCGAATTGCGGTAGGAGTTCGTTTTGTTGCTGCCCTATTGCATATTGGCTTACCAGGATGACACTCATCCAAAGCAACAATCTAGCCGAATTTCGCATTTGCGCAGCACCTCCTATTAGCGAACAGGAGCGCCGTTTTGAACAATTCTCACTCGTGAAACATAAACTTGACCGTTAGGCAAGATTGGAGTTACTTGCTGAAAAGCAATTGCTTTCAAGTCTGTCAAGTTTGGGTTAATACAAGCGGCGTAAGGCGGAATCGTTCCCACTTGTCGGAACGCAAGGGTTGACCAAAGAAGTTGTCCTTTCAAATCAAGTACGAAAATATCGTCTACTGCATTGCGCTTGGTAATTAACGGAAGCCAGTTACCGCCGTTGACCCGATATGCTGTCATTGTGGAGTGAAATGCCAGCAAGTTTCCATCACGGCTCAGAACAGGTGCACCATTAACGCCATTGGTGTTAATTTGAAGCAATCTTGTTCCATTCTCAATAACAGCAGCGAAATTTGAGATAGAAAATGCAACTCTTCCTCTTGATACAAATCCGCCTTGTATTGGGATATTTGAAACCCAGACTTGTGACTCACTAACATTTATCCAATAACGGTTTTGCAAATCCCATTCCCATCTTCCAAGTCGAAGTTCCCAATTCGGTCCGACACGAGTGACCCATGTGACATAAATGCGCAAAACATTGTTTGCTTCTTCCAGAGCAATGTGGCGCAAGCGGGTAGGACTGGAAAGTCTAAAAGGCAAAGTCAGGTTATTTGGATTGGGCAAAAACCGAGTAGTGGTTGCTCCCCTGTAATCTTCGTCAAATGTTCCTTGTGTCCCTTGAACATCTGGAAAACCATCGTTATTGAGGTCTTGAGGGATATCGGCATCGCGGTCGTGTATGTAAATTGTCCAGTCCCCGTTCAATTCAGGTGTGTTTGGTCCGTTTCCGTCACCGTTTGGGTCGTTTAAGTTCCTTCGCTGGCTCAAGAAAGCGACGAAACGACCAGATTCGCTAATTGCAGGAAATACGCCCGATGGGGCATCGTAATTTTGAGGTTCCTCGCGTCTTCCATTGTTGTCCGAGTCCTGCCAACCGATAATGAGGGTGGACTCAACAGGTGAGGTTCCAGTTATATCCCATACCCTCACTCGTCCTTGCTCGTCATGGTAAACGAGCCATTCGGTGTTGGCGCTGATTTTCGGTCTCGCCGCACCAGAGCGAGGGAAGCCATTTAAGGGTTGATAAATGTTGACTCCTATGGTTGAGTCTGGTAACCAAGGTTGTTGAATAGGTCGCTGAAACAAATCGTAAAGTTGCACCTCTTGCCAAACGACTTTCACAATATCGCCATTAACAGCAACTTGCGGAAAAATTTCGTTGATCACAGTCTGTTGGGCTATTGTCAAAAGGCTTGGCGCTGCTAAGCCCAGCATTAGCGTTAAAGAAATCCAAAACCGTCTCACT
>JANXCD010000074.1 GCA_025060305.1 Armatimonadota bacterium
GGAAGGGCTTTTTGAGGCTGTTGGCGGCACGCCTGTTAAGTTTTGCAGCGCCTGCTTTGACGGACGCTATCCCATCCCTATCCCTCAACATCTCAGGGTCAGCAAGCACTTGTTTGAAGAAGACCAATTGTTGCTTCCTGTTAGGTGAAATTTTTGATTGAAGGGTCGTGATCAAAAAACCGATACTGGAAGCCATAAAGTTTGAACTTGTAGTTTTGCATTCTCTTGTCAATTGAAAGGCTTCGTTAACCCTCTCCTTCAAGAAGTGATAGATTGTCAGAAAGGTGTGAAAGAGTGACAACAAGGGCTGTCCTTTTAGGGCTTTTGCTTGTGCCTGTTTTAATTTGGTGGATTCACCACGCTGAGTTTCGGTTGGGTGGGACGATGGGTCATACTGCGCTTGCTAACACTGCTTTGCCTGTTGCTGCTTTCTTTTCTTTGATGGTCATCAAAGCCATTAATTCATTCATCGCTCGCTTGATACCTTCATTTGCTTTCTCTCAAGGAGAGTTGCTGACGATTTACGCAATTGCTGCAGCGACTACAGGAATTGCCTCTTCTGGCGGAGTTCATTTTCTCGTCCCTGCTTTGACTGCGCCGACTTATTATGCTTCGCCCGAAAACAATTGGCGTGAGTTGATTTTGCCTTACATCCCTTGGTGGTTCATACCGCAAGACAGGGTTGCCGTCATTGCCTTTTACACTGGCAGCGAACGAGTCCCATGGGGCGATTGGTTTGTCCCGACGATTGTTTGGAGCGTTTTTCTCATTGCCGTGATGTTGACGACCCTTTACCTTGTCATATTGCTCTGGTGTCAATGGGTTGAAAGAGAGAGACTTTCATTCCCTACTGCACAGGTTCCGCTTTTGGTCACAGAGCCTCAATCATCTCTTTGGCGTTCTGGTGGCTTTTGGTTCGGCTTCATCATTGCTGCTGGCATTGGCACATGGAATACAATTAGCAGAAACTTACCTGCTTTGCCTTTGCTTGATGTTCGTGGCGAAGTTTTGAACTTGGCAAATGTCATCACTGACAGACCTTGGAACGCCATTGGATGGACTCCCCTTTCGCTCTATCCCTTCATTGTTGGCATCGCTTACTTGCTCAACACGGAAGTGACGCTCAGTTGTTGGCTTTTCTTCATCGTCGTCAAAATTGAGCGTGTTTTGACTTCTGCTTTAGGTTGGGATGCCATAGGGCGTGGCGGATTCAATGTTATGCCTTACATTGAGCATCAAGGTGCTGGCGCATTCATTGCGATTGCTTTGCTAAGCCTTTGGTATGGACGCAAACAATTGTGGAGCGAGTTAGTTAGAAACCAAACGGAGCGTGAAGCGATCAAACCTCGCTCTGCACTTTTAGGCTTTCTTTTAGGTTTTTGCTTTTTGCTTGCTTTTGCAATTTCGGGCGGTATGAGATTTGTGACAGCGTTTGCTTTGCTCTTTCTTTCGCTCCTTTACATGTCAGCAGCGACACGGCTTCGTGCCGAAATTGGAAATGCTTGGCTTTTCGGACCGCAAGTTGACCCCAACACAATCGTCACGACAACATTGGGAACTGCTGCCCTTAAGCCCAAAGAGTTGACAGTTATGGCTTTCCTGAGAAACATCACGACCTTTGACCTTCGTTGCCTGCCGATGCCCCACCAACTTGATGCCATCAAATTCGCTCGCTCTGTCGGATTGCCCATCCGCAAATTGCATTGGGCATTAGTTGCTGGTTCAGTTCTTGCTGCTCCTTTTGCTTTTGTCAGCGTCGTCAAAGTTCTTTATCAACTTGGTGCTGCTGCCAAAGCGGACTCTTGGCGTGTTTACATGGGTCGTCAACCCTTCAATCAACTTGAAGGCTATTTGCGTCAGCCGATAAATCCTGATTGGCGTGAAATTGTTGCTATCGGGTTTGGATTCGCTTTCACTGTTGGCTTGACAGTCTTAAGGGCTCATTTGCTTTCTTTGCCCTTCCATCCTTTCGGTTACGCCGTCGCCAACACTGAAACAATGAACAAAACATGGTTGCCTTTCATGATTGCTTGGGCAGTCAAATCTTTGGTTTTGCGTTATTTTGGTGCGAGAGCCTATCGCTCCCTCATCCCGTTTTTTGTAGGCTTGATTTTGGGCGACTTCCTTCATGGTGGCTTGTGGACTCTTGTCGGTTGTTTTGTCAGCAACTTTTATGTCTACCCGATGAATTGGTGAAACGGCGCCCAAGAGTATGGGAATTTGACCGAAAATGGATTTTTCCCGATCTTTCAAAATGCGTCAGGGATATGTTCAATCCGCTTGACATAACCTTGCTCATCCAAATCAATCGCAATTAAATCAAACCTTCTGTCTCTTTCTGACCAACTTCTTTTTGCGAGGAAAATTTCTGCAGCCTTTTTGATCCGCTTTTGCTGTTGTGGCGTCAAACCTTCAAGTGGTGTTCCAAATTCGTTGGACGAACGAGCCTTAACTTCAACGAAAACAACCAGACTGCCTTTCAAAGCGACCAAATCAATCTCACCTGCTTTAAGCCTCAAATTTTGAGCGATAATGCTGTAACCTCGCCGACGCAAATAAAGCGAAGCCTCTCGCTCAGCGAGTTTACCACGCTCGTAAGTTGTCAACGATCCTTTTAGTTTCAACCACCAACTGCGCAACAGGGCAAACAAATTCATGCCTTCCATCGCCTCAATGTAAGATTGGGCGAAAGGAAAGCAAAAGTCAAGGGACGGAAAAGCAAACAAAAATCAAAAGGAATAGTCTTTGCTCTATTTCTTCTCGTTTGTTTACCAGCAGTTTTGCTGTCAGCGATAGAGAGCGGAGAAAAATTTCCGAAGATGCCGAGAGAGTGGAACACTTAAATGGAGGTGAAAGCGATGAAAATTGAACTTCTGCTTGGTCTGGTGTTGTCCGTGTTCAGTTTGGCGTCTCTTTTCAAAGATGCACCAAAGCAAAAAGTTGTCAAAGTTTTGGTGCTCAATTTTGACCCAGTAATTGAAGGTGAAGGCGGGAAACGATTGCATGAAGTCTTCAAATGGCAAAACCCAAGATGGCTCGCAAAGGAATATAGTGCCGACTTGACAGAATGCAGCAACGGGTTCGTCCGATACCAGATCGTTGAATGGCTTGATTTGGATGAGTTTCCTGCCAAAGTTGATGGCTTCCTTTATGACGATGAAACCTACCTTCGTTGCTGGCGTGAGCGAAAGGGATGGCACGAGCCTGACAATGTGGATTACCGAAGGCTCATTGAAAGGTTCAAATTGGTTGAATCCATCAACAAAGGCGAAATTGACGAAGTTTGGCTGTTTGGCGGACCTTACTTTGGCTATTGGGAATCGCACATGGTCGGACCGAACGCTTATTGGTGTAACTCTGAGCCACTTATTGACAAACGCTTCAAACGCAATTTCGTCATCATGGGCTTCAATTACGAACGAGGTGTCGGCGAGATGCTTGAAAATTTCGGTCATCGTGTTGAAAGCATCATGACGAAAGTTTATGGTCGCTGGGATTACAAAGTTCCCCTTGAGCAAATGAACACATGGGAGCGATTTACCCTTTTTGACAAAGTTTCACCAGGCAACGCAGGATGCGGAAATGTTCACTTCGCACCGAACAGTGAAAGAGACTACGACTGGGGCAACAAGCGATATGTTTGGAGCAATTGCGACGATTGGCTTAACTACCCTAACATGACTGGCAAAAAGCGACTTGTCAATTGCGACGATTGGGGCGGTGGTGACATCCGCTTGCACCACAAATGGTGGCTGAAACATCTGCCAAAAGCGGAAGGAATTGCGCCAGACGGAAAGTTGGCAAATTGGTGGAAGTATTTTGTGCTTCCGTGAATTAAGCAAAACAAATAGATGTGCATTTGGCAAACTTTGTTTCAATTCAGCGAAAGAATTTGATTGACAATTTCTTCTGCTGCAAAAGGTCTTGCTGCACTTAAGGCTGACTCTCTCATCCTTTGCAAATTTTCGGAAGCATCAAGTAGCGAGTAAACTTCTTGACAAATTCGTTCGCCACTTAACTCCCCATTCAAAACCATCTTAGCAGCATTGCGGCGGACGACACTTAAAGCATTGAACCTTTGATGGTCATAAATGGCGAAAGGGTAGGGGATGAGAATTGACGGAACTCCAGCAACCAAAAGTTCAGCGATGGAACTTGCACCTGCACGGGAGATGGCAATATCGGCTGAGTGCAACAAAACTGGCATATCTTCACGATAACCGAAAGGCTGATAATGTTCCTTCAAATCTTCAGGCAAAGCCTTTTGAATTTGCTTTGCCTCTTGCTCCCACTGATAGCCACAAAGGTGGACAATTCGCAAAGAGGGATACAAAAGCAATTTAGGCAATGCATCCCAAAGGGCTTCGTTTATCCTTTGAGCACCTAGACTGCCTCCGAAAACGAGCAAACATATTTCGTTTTCTTCTAACCTCAAAATTCTTCTGGCGATTGCTCTGTTCATGCTTCGGAATTCAGGACGAATAGGGACGCCTGTGTATTTGGCTCTCCCCTTCGGAAAAAAGTTGACAGCCTCAGGGAAACCTGTCGCAACCCAATCGGCTATTTTCGCAATCAATTTGTTGGTGCGTCCGGGAATGCTATTGGCTTCAAACAAAACAACTTTCGCTCCAACAATTCTTCCAGCAACCAAAGCGCAAACTGATGCATAACCTCCAGTTCCCACAACGAAATTAGGTCGTAAAACTTTCAAGTGCTTTAAGGCTTGGACAATTCCATAAAGCATAGCCGAACCTGAAAGGAAAGTTTTTAGAGAAAAGAATCGTCTTGGGAAGGGACGAGCGGAAACAGTCAACAGAGGATATCCAAATTTAGGCACGACCTTTTGCTCTAAACCTTGCCTTGCCCCAATGAACCCAATTTGGGCATCAGGCAAAAGGTTTTTAATAGCGGTGGCGATGGCTATGGCTGGGTAAATGTGACCCCCAGTCCCACCACCTGCCATTATCCAAAGCATTTTTTGCTCCCCCTTTTTGCTTTTCTTTCCTTACAAGGTCATTTGAGACATTCAACAGCAAACCCATTCCCAAAAGAGTTGCACAAAGAGATGAACCACCAGCACTGACAAAAGGCAAAGGAATTCCTGTCGGAGGCAAAAGGTTTGCATTGACTGAAATATGCAAAATAGCCTGCAACCAAAGGCTAAAGGCTATGCCACCTGCTAAACCCGAAGAGAAAGCATCTTTTGCCATTAAAGCCACACAAAGACCAAAGTAAGCGAGAGAAGCAAAAAAGAGCAAAACGAAAAAACTTCCAGCAAAACCAAACTCTTCACCTATAACAGCGAAGATGAAATCGTTGTGAGCGGAAGGCAGGAACAATCGCTTTTGCCTGCTTTTGTCGTAACCTTGACCGAACAAACCTCCCACTTGTAAGCCGAGAAGGGCTTGGCGAACTTGATAGACTTTTTCGTTGTCATTTTCATCCTTCGCTTTTACCAGCAAACTGTTGATATGCCACCTTTCTTTTTGGTAGGGACGAAGAAAATGTTTTTGACCAAGATAGCCAAAAGAAATTCCCAAAAGCAAAGTTGCCAGTATGAGGGCAAGAGGCAAGCGAGCGAAAAACATCGTTGAAATTCCAATGGCAGCCAAAAGCAATCCGCCACTCAAGTGAGGTTGAACTGCAACCAAGGCAACCGTTAGCATCCAAAAGGCGAAAATTGCAAACCATGTGAAAAATTTTTGAGTTGCAGTTGATGCAATCATCCACTGTCTGGCGAGCGAAGAAACGAAAACGATTAAAGTCACTTTGGCAAATTCTGAAGGCTGAAATTGGAAAAGACCAAAGGAGAACCATCTCCGTGCTTCATTGACTTCTTTGCCCCAAAACAATGTCAGAAAAAGAAGAAAAATCACAAGCAAGTGAAGTAACCAACCGAACCGCAAATAAGAGAGCGAAATTTTGAAGGCGATTATGAACAGGATAAGTCCCAAAAAGGTGTAAGCAATTTGGCGAACGATGATAGCAAAAGGGTCGCCAAATTTAAAGGAGGCATAAGGGTGACTGGCACTGTAAACTACCCAAAGCCCACCAAAGATGCCCACTACTGTGAGCATCAACAAAGCATTTCGTAACTGAACAGGTGACCAAGAACTTGCCTCCCGCCTTGCCACTTTTCATCCACCTTCTTTCCTTATGCTTTTGCTAATCCCCAAAGCATAATCGCATAGCCTAAGATTGTCCCAACTGCAAGCCATTTGAAAAGTCGGCAAGTTCTTCCTTCTTTGTCTACCCCTAACCAAATAAGCAGCCAGAGACAAAAAGTAAAGCCAGAAAATCCTAAAAGCGTCATTGTAACTCCGATCAGGTTCAAATCTTTGACAGTTAAAGGTTGGTGAGTTGGAATCATCTTCCTCAACTCTGTCTGAGCAGAGCCTCAATTTTTTGCGTTATGACTGGTTCACCTACGGCTCCAATGACCCTATCAACCACTTGCCCATTCTTAAAGAAAAGTAAAGTCGGAATGCTCATGACTTGGTATCGGATAGCGATTTCTTGGTTTTCATCAACATCCAATTTTGCTACTTTAAGTTTGCCAGCATATTTTTCGGCGAGCCTTTCAACAATAGGAGCAATCATTCGGCAAGGAACACACCAAACAGCCCAAAAGTCCACCAAGACAGGGATGTCACTTTGGAGCACTTCTTTTTCAAAGTTAGTCTTGTTCACAACAAAAACTCCCATCAGTTGCACCTCCATTCAAAGGTTTTTCAATCCTTTTTCACATCTCTGGCAACTCTACATCTTTGATGAGCCTCATGAACCTTTCAATTTCCTTTCGGCTCGGCTGAGGCAGGTGACCGGCTATTCTTGCTACTTCTTCAGCGACATAAATTGGAGCCTTCATGCGGACGGCAAGGGCTACACTGTCAGAGGGTCTGGCATCAACAAAGAAGGTTTTTCCTTTCCAACGCAAAACTAAAGTGGCGTAGTAAGTGTTATCGTAAAGTTCGTTGATTTCAACTCTCATCAATTCAACACCAAGTTCAACCAAAATGTTGCGCATCAAATCATGAGTCATAGGTCGTGGTAGTTGAGTCCCTTGAAGTTCACGCTGAATGGCAAAAGCCTCATATTCACCTATCCAGATGGGCAATTCCAACCCTGTTTCTGGGTCGCTTAATAGTAAAACAGGATTTCCCATGTGGTCTTCACTTATACGAACATGTTGCACTCTAATCATGGCGAACCCTCCTCTCTACTCTCATGGGACTTGAACAAATGTTATTGTTTCACAAAGGCAGTCAATAGTCTGCTGAAAACATGTTCACAAAAATGGTAGTTTGGGCGGATTTCATCCGACCCTACATTCAACCGTGTAATTTCATTCTGTCTGTCAGAGAAGGGCAAAACCTGAAACAAAAGCCAAGTGTCGCAAGGGATTATAGCCAAACCAAGTTGTTTCGTCAACCTTTTTCCATTCCTTTTGCTCTCATGCAGAAAATTTTCATCTTTTGTGCATCTTTGATGCCAAGCGACAATTCAACGCCACTTGAGACATCAACACCAAAGGGTTTGACTATCTTTATTGCTTCACTGACATTTTCAGGTGTCAAACCTCCAGCCAAAAAGCAAGGGACATCTAACTGCCTCACCAATTCTGCTGCTAATTCCCAACAGGAGGTTACTCCAGTTCCGCCAAAGCCATGAGCGGTAGCAGTGTCTAAAACCAGAGCATCACAGCCAGCCTTCAAGAAGTTTTGAATTTGCAAAAGTAGGCTTTGAATTTCTTCTTTTTTTAATTTCATCTCCGCAGGTAAAGGAATTGCTTTCCAAATTCGGCAATCAACCTTTGCCTTCATATCCGCAACCAATTCAGGCTTTTCATCGCCGTGTAACTGAATAGCAAAAGGTGAGAGAAATTTCACAAGTTCAACCAATTCTTTGGTCGTTTTTGAACGAGTGACAATTACAGTTTCCGCTTTTGCCACTTCAAACAAAAGTTTCGCCTTTTCTCTCTCTTGGCTTCTTTTCGCTCCACTCACTTCAACAACTATTCCGCAGAAGTCTGCGCCAGCGTTGCAAGCCATTTGGACATCTTCAATTCTGGTCAATCCGCAGATTTTCACTTTGACACTCATGGCTTTCTATCTGTCTCATTTCTTGACTTTTGAGTGTTTGTCCTTTGAGTTAGCGGCTTTTGATAGTTTCTTTGGCGTCGGAGCAATTTATCTCGCATCTCTAAAGGTGCGACAATAATGACACGATTTTCGCCTTCACCCTCGCTCATGGTGAAAACTGTTGAATCATTTTGCAAAGTCATGTGGACTATTCTTCGTTCAGAAGCCGTCAAGTTGCGAAGCCTGACCAATCGTTTTTGGCTACGAGCCTTTTCAGCGGCATTTAGTGCCAAATGAACAATTTCTGACCGTCTCCGTTCACGATATTTGGAAGCGTCAAGGACGACCCGAACATATTGAGGGAAACGCTTAGTCACTGCAGATTGAATTAGCAATTGCAATGCGTTGATGGTTTCGCCCTTTTTGCCAATTATCAAGCCAGCATCGTTACCTTCCATGTTGATGTAAATTTCGCTTTCACGGATGACTGGCTCATCAACCCTGAGTTCAAAACCACCAAATTGAATAATAGCATTCAACAATCCTTTGACGAAAGAGGCAGGCGAATTTTTTATTGTCACTCTCACTTTCGCTGGTTCAGCACCTACTCCCAAAATCCCTGCTGTCCCAGCGTCAAGGATTTCAACATCAACTTGTTCAAGAGTAACGCCAAGTTGCCTCAAAGCCTTTTGGATTGCTTCGTCAACAGTTTTACCAGTCACTTCAACTTGCATGTTCATCTCCTCCGCTTTTCGTTGGAATTTAGTCAACTGGTTTTTGCTTTTCGCCTTTGTCCTCTCTTGGGCTTCTCTTCGCCCGTT